>NZ_CAWUDO010000004.1:0-198965 GCF_963920935.1 Nostoc sp. CCY 9925
ATCCACCTTTTATCTCCGTTAACGAGTATTTGAACTGGATGAATCCACCTTTTATACTTGTGAATCAAGAATCGTTAGTTGGGTTTTGTCCCTTAACCCAACCTACACGCCAGTACATACTATACTTCCTCTGCCCCATGTCCAATATTGCCCAAAACAAACTATCCTAAGATATATAAAACTTTATATCCTGAGTTTAATAAGCTTTAATAATTCTTTTAAAACTGGTGCAAGAAGATTTTAGATTAATTGTTGATTTAGTTTCAGTTTTGGCGGTTGCAGCCTGTGGCGGACTGTTAGCGGCACTTTTGCGACAACCGGTGCTGCTGGGGTATCTCATTGGCGGGATGATCGTCGGCCCAGCCGGACTGGGAGTGATTAAAGAAGTTATTCAAGTTGAGACTCTGGCACAGTTCGGGGTAGCGTTTTTATTATTCGCTTTGGGTGTAGAATTTTCTTTTGCCGAACTCAAGAAAGTAAAAGCGATCGCTCTGGGTGGAGGTGGACTCCAGATAGCTTTGACGATTTTAGTCACAGTTACGGTATGCGGGTTAACTGGTGCCTGGGGAACGTTACCCGCTAAGGGCATGTTTTTGGGCTGTATTCTTTCCTTGTCTTCCACGGCAGTTGTCCTCAAGTCGTTGATGGAACGCAATGAAACAGAAACGCCCCACGGACAAGTGATGTTGGGTATTTTGGTAGTCCAGGATTTGGCGCTGGGATTGATGTTGGCAGTCTTACCAGCCCTCAACCAACCCGCAGAAACTATTGGCATCGCCGTACTCACAGCGCTGGCGTTGATTGCTTTATTTGCCGCCGGCGCAATAGCAGCAGGGATTTGGCTGATACCGCCTTTGTTGCGGCTCTTAGCTCGTACTGAAAGCAAAGAGCTATTTTTATTAGGGGTTGTAGCTTTATGTTTGGGCATAGCCTTGCTCACAGAGCATTTGGGGCTATCCATTGAAATGGGGGCGTTTGTTGCCGGGTTGATGATTTCTGAGGTGGAGTATGCCGACCAAACCCTGACTTACGTGGAACCATTGCGAGATATCTTTGCCAGTTTGTTTTTCGCTGCCATTGGGATGTTAATTGACCCGGTGTTTTTGTGGAAGAACCTGGAATTGATTTTAGGGCTGGTGGCAATAGTTTTTGTAGGTAAGTTTCTGATTATCACTCCCCTAGTGAAACTGTTTCGCTACCCGTTGAAAACAGCCATAATCGCTGGTTTGGGACTAGCGCAAATTGGGGAATTTTCCTTTGTTCTCGCCAGTGAAGGGCAATCCTTGGGGCTGGTGTCCCGACGGATATATTTGCTGATTTTGGGAACCACAGCAGTTACTCTCGTGCTAACGCCATTTGTTTTGCGGTTTGTGCCATTGTTATTTAACTTCGCCGAATCCATGCCCTGGTTGAAACCGTATTTAGCAGAAGACCAGCCACGGGATATGTCAGAAGATTTACCTTCAAAAGGCCATGTGGTGGTTTGCGGCTATGGGCGAGTGGGCAAAAATTTAGTTAAGTTGTTGCAGCAACACGACCTACCTGTGGTAGTAATTGACCAATCAGAAAGTAGAATTCAGCAGTTGCGTGAAGCTGGGGTATCTTATGTTTATGGCAATTGTGTGAGTTTACATGTTCTGGAAACTGCGGGAGTGAATCATGCCAAAGGAATGGCGATCGCACTTCCTGACCCCATGAGTACGCGTCTTTGCTTGAAACGTGCTTTGGAATTGTATCCAGAATTAGATTTAGTTGTTCGCGCTACCCACAACAGAGATATTGAAGTGCTGTATCAACTGGGAGCCAGAGAAGTGGTGCAACCAGAGTTTGAAGCCAGTTTAGAAATGGTGACTTATTTATTAACTGGCTTAGGCTTTGCCCAAGCTGTTGTCCAAAAGGAAATGCAGCAAATCCGCAACGATCACTATTTAGACTTGCGGCCGGAACGTTCTGCTACTGAAGTTGCCCACGATTTACGCCAAGCAACTCAAGATTTAAATCAGCGCTGGTATCCTCTACCATCTGGTTCGCCTTTAATTGGCATGAGTTTAGAAGAAGCCGATATGCGCTACTTAACAGGAGCAAGTTTGATGGCGATTCGCCGCGCTAACGGCGATGAAATCGATTATCCCAGTAATGAAACTCGTTTGGAAGAAGGCGATCGCTTGCTAGTAGTGGGAGCAGATGAAGAACTGGCAGCTTTAGCAGAATTCGCCAAGGGACAAGCAGCTATTCCGGGAGAAAATAGTGCTTGTCAGTGGATGTCGGTAAACGCTGACTCTCCAAGCTCGGCTAAAACTCTTGCAGATTTAGGTATTAGCAAACAATACGGCGTACAAGTGCAGGCAATCCGCCGCGATGGTAAATTTATCCGCTATCCCGATAGCAGCATGGATTTGCGAGTCGGTGACCAAGTATTGTTGTGCGGTAACTTGACAGGTCTGAGTCAACTACAACAGTTATTTGGCATCCCAAGTTCAGTACCCCTTTCTCTGCCCATGGTGAAAGCTAGTGAAGCAGAAGCCCTCAAAGAGTTTTTGCCTGCGGATAGTGTGACGGATTAATCACAGCACAATTCAAGAGTCAGAATTCACAGTTCGGAAGTAATACCATTTGCAAAAATCTTTGCAACAAATAAATCGGCTGTAGGGGCGTACAGCTGTACGCCCCTACCCGTCACAATACTTGTCGGTTAAGGGGAAAAGGGGAAGGGGAAAAGGGAAAGAAAAAACCTTTAACCCTTACCCTTTAACCTTTTCCCCAAACCAAATTCTGAGTTCAAAATGCACAAAGCGAGTAGTATTGCTACCCGTCATCTGTGACATTCTGATTTGAAATTAATATAAAACAGTCTTGACACAAGGGTTTGAGACTACAATTGTGTAGCTTTTGGTGCAATATGTTTCGGCTAGGGCTAAAACTCTTGGTCAAAGTCAATTTTTTGAGCGTAAATGCAAAGCGGCTTCCCGCAGGGTAGGACACAAAGAGAAGAAAGAAATGCTTAACTGAACTGTATTGAATTTAAGAATCCTTTTTTAGGATTCGCACTATTTTCGTCTCATTTTCTTTAATTTCAAAACTCACAGACCTAAAATAATTTTGATAAATTGGATTAAACTGATAATTTGTTATAGCCTCTTCAATTGCTTCTAATTCTTGTTCCAATGCTTCTTGAGCTTTTTTTTCGATTTTAATATCATATTCCAACTCTAGTTTTTGATTAAGACCTGCCCTAGATATCTTATTTTTTTCTAATTGTGTTATTTTATTCTTTAGCACATCTAACACATCTTTTTTAGCCTTACGATCTTCCTCTAGTCTTTGCAGTTTCCCAAGAGTTTTTATATTTCCTGTCTTAGCCACAGAAGAATCTACATATTCTACATACAAGTCATAATAACCAGCTTTTAAGCTATTTTCACCCCAAAGATTATCGTCGCGTCTGGCAAGCTTATGGTTCTCAAGCTGCTGAATTCCTGCTTCAACAATCAGCCATCCGCGAATATTATTTTGTTGTTTTATTATAATTTTGCTCTCATCGGTTGACTTATTTGAATTCTTCATTTTATCTGTTTTATTAAACGATGAATTAACTGTTTTTACAACTACATCAAAATAGTCTTGTTCATCATATCTAAACAAACGAATTTTTTCACTTGACTTGGCAAATCTTTCTAAACTAGAGTTAGCAGAAGAATCTTTTTCTGAATAATCAATAATATACATAACAAAGTTAATATACTCTTCAAGTTTCTTGATAATCATGATGGGACTACCATCACAAGTATCGTAGCTACTTGTAATTAAAATAATATGAGGGATGCTACTTTTTTTTACCCGAGATATAAGTTTTTTAATAGGTTTACTATAAGAGCGTTTTTGTATTTCTTCTTCTAGTCTTTTTTCTACTTTTTGTTCTAATTCTTGTTGAGAGATATTACCAGTATTGCTCTTTCTTAGTTCTTCTTCTAGTCTTCTTTCTACTTTTTGTTCTAATTCTTGTTGAGAGATATTACCAGTATTGCTCTTTAGGATTTGTTGTTCTATTTCTTCTCTGAGCTTCTCTTTTTGTTTTTCTTCTCTTTGTATTTGTTTTTGTATTTCTTCATTTAGTATTTCTTCCCTGAAAATTTCTTTAGGTATATCATCGGAATATCGCTCTAGTATTTCTTGTTTTAATATTTTTTCTAAGACATCGGCTAGGGGCGCTTCTCCTTCAGGAAAAGTTTTGATTAAAGTTCTAATAATTTCAAGGTGTTGCCTAAAAGCAGGCTTTTTTATAAAATATGAATTAGGCTTATAATTTATACCAAAAATAGCTAATCCTATTTTTATAAATTTATTTTCATCAGCAAAGATTTGTTTGTCAATTATCATCTTTGCAATATCAATTTTTCTGATATGCTTCTCTAAGCCATCCCAAATCACATCTACTTCACTAGACATTCCTTGAGAAGCATCTAATATAAATATTAGTGTGTCCTGACGAATATCGCTAAAAAATTTGCTGACTTTAAATATAACAAATATAAAAATGAATGGGAAAGGTAATAATAACCAAAAAAGGTTAATAGCCCAAGGATTAGTATTTGTTGTTACTGGAGGATTAGGATTTGTTTTTTTTGAAATATTAATCTTTTGAAAGTTTACTTGGGTTGCAATTTTATTTAAGGGTACTGATTTACAATTGTAATTTTTCTTAATTTTATCTTCATTGAGTTCTTCTGGCTTTGCTCCATATAAAATTCTAATTTCTTTTAAAATCTTAAATTTATTAGGTGCGGCTTTGATTTCTTTATCTATACCATCCACAACGTCACATACTGGTACACCACAGTTGGGTTCGCCATCAGTCATGATGACTAATCGACGCTCACCTTGCTTATTCTTGACCATCTTCCATGCTAGATCAAGAGCTTTACCAGTTCCTGTAGAACCACTATGATTAGGAATTATTAGTTCTTTATTGTTGATTTGGTCTTTGAAAGAAGTGATGTTTTTTGTTAATTTAATGGCTGTCCTTACTAGACATGTTTCTTTTTTAATTTTAGTTAATTCTTCGGGATCTGTTGTAGTCACTCCCCCCATCTCAATTAGAGCAACTTCAGAATTACTGCTACTTAATTGATCAATTTTCTCGATGATTGATAGGCGACCTATATCAACAGGATATTTAACTGAGCTTTCACATCTCTCTGGATGAACTTTATCAACTTTATCGGAAAATTTTGTATCGCTGGCACAACCCATGCTACCTGAATTATCTAAAATAAATATATTGCTTGTAGCATAAGAACTAGATGGATCTGAATTAAAAGCAAGTAATAATACTATACTTCCTAAAAAAGAATATTTAAGCGAATATTTACGTTGATTTTGCTGCATAATTTTAGATTATTTTGGTGAGTATTAACGCAATTTATATGTGATACAATTCAAGTCTGAATTATTTTTTTTATATTTAGAGATATAGACAAGGAAAATGGTATTAAATTTAGGTTATTGTAGATTGCGTCCAACCGAAAGTAGGCAAAAACAAATTACTGGGAGCGCTATTAGCACTACCCAGCAATATCGGCGTTCCCAGACAGTTAATGCCAAAGAGTAATTTCACTCTTCAACCAGAACTGATGAGTTGTAATTTTTGTGCCTGAGTCTTAATTTTTTGGTTTAATATAAGCGATCGCTTGCTTCCAAACGGTTGTTTGCTCGCTGTTTTCATCTACAATGCATACACAATGTGGGTCTTGCCATAAAACCCTCCCTGTGATTACATCACCAGTCAGCAACTTGAACTGTGCTGGCATTGTTTGTTTAATCAGGATTTGAACTTGTCTAATACTAGGCAAAGAGGTGTCAAATTCAGTAATCATAGTCATTAGTCATTGGATATTGGATATTGGGCATTGGGCATTGGGCATTGGGCATTGGGCATTGGGCATTGGGCATTGGTAATTCACTAATGACAAAGGACAAATGACCAATGACAAAACACAAATATAATTTATTGATTTTGCAAATGGCAATCGAATTTACTAAGTATCATGGTCTCGGCAACGATTTTATTCTGATTGACAATCGCTCGTCTTCTTTGCCTGTAGTCACTCCAGAGCAAGCCATCGAGTTGTGCGATCGCCATTTTGGTATCGGTGCTGATGGTGTAATTTTTGCCCTGCCTGGAGAAAGCGGCACTGATTACACTATGCGGATTTTCAACTCCGATGGTTCAGAACCGGAAATGTGTGGTAATGGCATTCGCTGTTTAGCTGGCTTTTTGGCAGACTTAGAGGGTGAATCGCGCAATCAAGACTCATATCGCATTCATACCCTGGCTGGTGTGATTACACCCCAAATCCTAGCTAATGGTCAAGTGAAGGTGGATATGGGTTTACCCAGGTTACTCGCTGCTGAAATTCCTACTACCCTTGCACCCGCCGAAGAAAAAGTAATTAATCAGCCGTTAGAGGTGGCGACGCAAACTTGGGAAGTCACCTGCGTAAGTATGGGAAATCCCCATTGCATTACTTTTGTGGAAGATGTCGCCGCAATTGAGCTAGAAACCATAGGCCCCAAATTTGAGCATCACTCAGTTTTTCCCCAACGCACAAATACTGAATTTATTCAAGTAGTGCGCCGCGACTATCTGAAAATGCGCGTCTGGGAAAGGGGCGCAGGGATTACCCTGGCTTGCGGTACTGGCGCTTGTGCTTCTTTGGTGGCTGGTGTGTTAACTGGAAAATGCGATCGCACTGCCACTGTAGAATTACCAGGTGGACCATTACAAATTGAATGGTCAGAAATCGACCAACGAGTTTACATGACAGGCCCAGCCCAGCGGGTATTCACAGGTAAACTTTCTCAAGCCTCAAGGTAGGAGGTAGGAGGCAGGGGCAGGGGGCAAGGGTTAACCCAAGTCTTTCCAAGAGTTAGGAGTTATTATTCTCGCTCTGCTCCTCTGCCCCCTGCCCCCCTTGCCTCTTGTGTATTCTCCCGTCCTACCCTGTTGAAACCCCTCAGTTGTCGCGTTGGATCTTTGTCAGTCCCTCCCATTTTGCCGCGAGACCAACCCATATTACGGGTGTAACTACCCAGCAAGTTTTGGGCGATTAACTGTTCTGAATCAACTTCATCATCCAGTTCGGCGTGAGGGGACACATAAAGAGCATCCACAGGACAATACAGTTCACACAAAAAGCAAGTCTGACAATCTGACTTACGAGCAATTACGGCTAATCCGTCGGCTCCGGAATCGAATACATCGCGTGGGCAAACTTTTACGCAGATATCACATCCAATACAGCGATCGCTATTTACAATTTCGATCATTACGCTACCTCTTTCCACTGATTTTCTTGGGCAACAACCACAACATCATCGATACCATCGGTCAAGATTCGTCGTGTTTGTTGCACATCGGTTGTTGTGAAATCTGTCCGTCGGTGCATTCCTCGACTTTCCTGACGTGCAGCTGCACTCGCCCAGATCCAGCGAGCTGTGGCTGTCATGGCGGCTGCTTCCCTTGCCCGCACGGCATTGCGACCTTCGCCTCCTAAATGATCGCGAACATCCTTCCATACTGCATCCAGACGTTCGCGTGACAGCCCAATCCTGGCTCCAGAACGGAAGAAATTGACATCAAGCGGCAAAGTTTCAGCCTGAACAGCACTAATCACTTCCGAGATCAGTCCATCTTCTATCTGGTGTTTACGGGGACGTAAACCCGCTTTACCTAAACCACGAACCAAGCGTGTGTCTGCTTTGTCGCCAAGGGAGGCTGCAAAAAGGGCTGCTGCATAACCACTCCAAGTACCACTGGCAATAGCCCAGGAGGCGTTAGGGCTTCCTCCCCCTGACACAGCCCCTGTAATATTTTCACGAGAGGCTGCATCCCCCGCAGCATAAAGTCCGGGCACTGTTGTAGCACAATCATCATTGATGATTTCCAGTCCGCCGACTCCGCGAACAGTACCTTCTGAGCGTAGTGTGACTGGGAAGCGCTGCTTAAATGGATCTAATCCGATCCGCTCAAATGGTAAAAAACAGTTAGGCTGACCCTGGCGCAACCAATCATGTTCAACGGGATTGCCGCGATCCATTAGAGCATATACTTTTTCACCTGCTATCAACTGGCGGGCAATGCGTATTGCTCGATCTTCCCCAGTGTCCGGCAAAGGAGAGCCATCCTCCAGATAAAAGCTGGCGAAGGAGAATGTCAGCCCCTTGGTTACTGAAGTATGAGCGGGTGCCAAGCCATATTGGGAGGAAAATTCCATCCCAGATAGTCTGACGCCTGCTTCTGCCCCCATGAGATAACCATCCCCGGTATTACCATCGCAACCTAGTGCATGAGAGAGAAAAGCACAGCCGCCAGTTGCCAGCACCACGGCACCTGCCCTAACTTCCCAGCGATTCCCACTGCGCGGATGGATACCTGCCGCACCTGCGATCGCACCATCCGCCGCAAGTAGTTCCAATGCCGGATGATGGTCAAGAATCCGTACACCAGCAGCGATCGCTCTCTGCCGCATGAAGCGCATATAATCCGGTCCCCGCAAGTTAGCACGGTAGGGATTGCCTTCATCGTCAAAAGGAAAGGGATAGCCGCTATTGCCTAAGTCATCTAAACCTTTTTGCGCCTGCTCGATCGCACGCTGCAACCAACGGCGATCGGCAAGTCCTGTTGACCGCGACAGCCGACGCTCAATTTCTGCATCACGTTGTGGGCCTTTCGGAAGATACCACGCGCCAGTATTAGATGGAGCTGTTGCCCCTGACGTACCGCAATATCCTTTATCGGCTAGAACCACACGGGCACCTTGTCTGGCGGCAGAAAGGGCTGCCCAAGTACCTGCTGGCCCACCACCTAAAACTAGAACATCGGCTGTAATTACAGTTTGTGCTGCCGACACCTGAAAAGTTTCTGTATTCATAAACCCATAAATTCCTCAGATTGTTTCGGAGTTGCTTTAAAGTCCAAAAGAATTAAATTAATTTCACACTTGTGTCCCAAAAGAAGAAATAAGTTAATAATTATTCGATATAAGTTTACAGATAATTAGTATTAGAAAGTTTGAGTATTAGCCAGGTCACACAGCCTCAAATATATGCAACCTTTTCTCAGCTTCTGCAAAAAGTAAATTCTTCGATTTTTCCATACTTCGACGAATCAATCCTTCAGTTTTGAAAGCCTTTAATTAAGAATCCTTGCATATTATACTAAAAATCGACGTATTTACCGTATTTTATTAGAAATATCCCATAGCTTTTTGTCTATGTCAATAAGCACAGGACTTACGCACTGAAGCTTCAAACCCCGATCGCCCCTAACCCAATACTTGTCGGGTTTTGGGGAAAAGGGGAAGGGGAAAGGGGGAAAGAAAAAACCTTTAACCTTTACCCGGTTGGTGAGCTTGTCGAACCATTAACCTTTTCCCCAAATCCAATGCCGAGTTAAAAATGCACAAAGCGAGCAGTATTGCCCCCTAACCTGCCTTAAAAAGGGGGGGAACGTCTAAAGCCCCCTTGAAAATGGGGTTGGGGCATCTGAGTGCGTAATATCATGTCCGCCTAATCACTTATGAAAAAAACTCTCCGCGTCTTTGTGTCCCCGCGTCCCCGCGTCAGCCCTAATAATAAGTCTTCAACCGGACATGATATAACACCCATTCAGAATTGAAGATAGTGCGGTAGATAGGATTTTTAATTTTCAGATAGCCGTTGCGCTTCTCGACTAATCCCGATAGTAAAAGCTCTGTTTGTTCTGGGCTACGATCGATAAGTGTCGGGGATGGGACAGTGAAAGAGGCTGGGGTGCAGAGGGGATAGGAAACTTGAGGGAAAGATTGAGTGGAATTTCTTGTCTGTTCCTGTGCTTCTTCTGCTTGCAATATTTGGTGATAAAGACTGAGTAACCGTCCTGCTTGCTGTTGGTTGAAGAAAAGTAAGCGATCGCGAATGGTGCGGAGGTGTTGCGGTTCATCTTGTGATTCCCAGTTTTGGATAATGTGCGATCGCACCAATTTTTCTACCCAACACGCTTCAGTTTTTGGAGATAAATCAATCTTTCGAGTTGATGTCTTTAAGGCAGTTTGCATAACTACATGACAGAGTTTTTGGGTTAAAAAAGGTTGTCCCCCACTCCAGTAAATAATCTCTTGCAATACAATTTCTGGCTGAGTGATTACTCTCTTTAACCCTTCTAATAATGGTTTAGCTTCATCTAATTGAAAGTCGAATAACTCAATGGCTGTAGCAATATTAAAAGGTGTCTGGTCTCTGTCTGCAATTAAACCCGACGGACTGGCTACTCCAAATAATGCAAATCCCAGGTGTTGAAAATTTGAGTTGTGCGGCTGTTGTTCGTAACAATAACGAATCCAGGCAAAAAAGTCATTAACAGGAAAATTCAAACTCAGCAGACTATCAATTTCATCAATGAAGATGAAAATGCCTTTAGCTTTACCTTGTGTTTGAGAATCACTATTGACATTTGGTAACAACACTTCTTCAACGAACTGGTATAGTTTTTGCACAGGACAAAGACCTGCTTGCATCTTCCACCACTGGTTAAATTGAACCTGTTCTGCCAAATTTAAGCCGTATAACAAGCTGATGATGATACTTTTGTACCATTGTGCTAGTGTAATACCCTCACTCACCAATTGCGTCACATCTAAGTAAACACATTTATAGCCTTCTTCCTTAAGGCGATGACTAGTTCGCTGTAATAAGGATGATTTACCCATTTGGCGAGAACTGAATATGTAGCAAAAATTACCAGCTTTTAAACTAGTATAAAGTTTTTTGTCTGCCTGACGCACAATGTACGTGGGATCGTTGGTGTGGAGGCTACCGCCAACTTGGTATCTCATGTGAGGAGAGCCTAAAATAGACAATTTAATGGTAATGGGGATTGGGCATTGGAGATCGCATATTTGGTAATTAGTATTCGGTAGAGACAAAACTATTCGCTTTTTCTCAGCCCCTACTCCGTTATTCAATAATTTAGGTTTGAGCTAAAATCATTAAATAATTATAAATTTTATATAAATAAATTTAGTAAAATATATTACTTTCCGCCAGGGAATCTACTATTTCCTAACCCCAGTTTTTCCTCAAAAATATTTCATTGCTATTTGAATTTAGCAAAAATAGCTGTCTATTTAGTCTTGACATTTAACCACATTCGTAATTACATAATTACCCAGTTAGGCTTTAACTGTCTTAACTGTCTTAACTGTCTTAACTGTCTTTTTGAATATTTTTTAACTGTCTTAATTGGGATTGCCTTTTATTGACGATGATGAGAAGATACAAACTTGGCAACACAAAAGACATTTCTCGGCATCCGAATTACAGGAAGCCAATTTGATTTGGGAACAAACGATGTAGCTATTCATAATATGCAAGAGGTAGTTAATCTTTACCTATTGTAACAATGTCTCTTGGCTATTGACTAGCTTAAAACTAAATTCCCAAATCCAATTAGCAGTGGTATTTTTCAATTGACTTTCTTTTTTGAGGAGAAAAAAGCATGACTTCACTAAACCATAGAACAACTCAAACCTTAACACAAGGTAAAGGCATTCAACTGTCTGGAAATGATGTGACAACGGAAAAATTTTTTATTCAAAAAACCCTAAGGGATGGAGGTAGAATCCGATTCAAAGTTCGTTATTCTGCTGAACTCAAAGATTTCTGTCTGCTGGAAATTTTTTTGATAAACGCGCAGACGCAAACACCAGTTGCTAGCATGACTATTCCCAACAGTGGCTCTTCAACTAAGGTTCAGGAACAGGAACAAGAATTTAGTATTTGGGAATCAGGAGATTATTACTTCTTTTTCAAGATGTCTTCTAATAGTGGAAAATTGTTAATTGAAGAATATCAGCTTTATTGGTTAATTAGTTAATTTTTTGTACAAATAATTGCTAAATTATAGCAATTAAAGCATAGCTTAGGACATAAAGCCATCCTCAAACCCCGGCATCATAGAGACTTTCAAAGCCTTTTGTCTATTATATCTGACACAACTGAATATGACTGCGATCGCTTTGCTAAAAAGTAAATCTGAAATTGCTCATTGTGCCAAAAAAAAGATTGTTTTCTCATGAAATTGCTGTAATTAGCAATAAGCGATCGCTTCTTAAATCAGACAATTTTAGATTTTAGATTTTTGCTTGATCGGATGTGTTTATCTTGGTTGTTCCAATTAGAAGTTTTGTTGCCAGTTTTTCTAGTTTAATGTCTTTGAGTAGATTTTCCCAGTCTTCAGCAAGTTGTGAATCATCTAAATTTTTCAGACGCAGTTCGGCTAAGGTTGTCAAGGCATCGTACCAAATGCCATTTTTTGCGTAGATTACTGCTTGCTGACGTGGGGAAGATTGTTTAAGTTGCTCGCGTATTGATAAATCTAAATTTACGCGCTGCACCCAGCCTTCGACATAATTTAATGTTGTTGGTTGTTGGGAATCGCAGACAATTTTAACGTTAAAAAACCAGTGATAAGGTTTGTTAGTTTCTAAAATAGTTTTTTGATTTTGCAATTGCACTTGTACAATTCCAGGTACTGTAGGTGCTGTGATATTTTGACGATAAATTGTTGTATCATCATCAGCTTTTAAAACAAACTCAATGGTCTTAATAGAAGATTTTTGATAAGGAATATAAAACCAAAAGCTAGGCTGTTCTCTATTAGTTAATCCCCACACTTCTGTAATGGTAGCTGTTTGATTTGTGCCTTGCTTGAGTTGCTGTTCATAGCTGGGTACAAGAGCAGTTAAAGGTATCTCAGGTTGAGTACACTCGCCGCGTGAAGCTCCTTCACCTCGCTTTCCAGGTGCGCCGCGATCGGCTGGTGGGGGAGGTGGATTAAAATCAATTGAGTTTGATATTTCTGCTAGTGCTAGCGAAGTATTAAAGTAACTCATCAAAATGATGAATGTAGTAATTGAAGTTAGCCGCCTAAGAAATTGTTTCATCTGTTATTTTTCGCAACGTTTATTGATCTCTGTTTTTAGTAATCATAACAATCTATGCTGATTTCGATAAATTTAGATAATTCTTCATAAAATAAGCAGTGAGAATAATTGTAATAATGAAGCTGACAATAGGAGGAATAAGTGGTATCCAAATACTCCACTTAATTAAAAATACCAGGGATATTCCGTAGAGACTGGCAATTGTAATTCCAGTTACAACACTCAAATAAAATACCCGTTCGATGTAGTAAGTTAGCAAACTAGCTGTTAATGACCATGCCAAAATCCAGATAATTTCTTGCCAAATAGACCAAGTTGATAGAAGCGATCGCCCATCAAGAACGGCACTTAACAATTGACTAATCATTTGCGCTTGTAAGAGAACACCTGGTATTTTCTCCGTTGCACCTTCACTTGTAATATAAGGCGTCGATGAATAATCTTGAAAGCTTTGGGCTGTTGTACCAATCAAAACAATTGTGTTTTTGATTGTGCTAGCGTTAACTTTTCCTGTTAGTACCTCTGTTAGTGTTACCTGCGGCACAAATGTTTGTAAGGAATTATGAGAACGGTAATTCAATAAAATTTGGTGTCCCGAAGCATCAATTCTTTGGTATCCACCTGTGTGTGCTGTTAGTGGTTTAAAAGTAGTTTTACCCAGTTTCCAAGCACCATTGCTCGTAAATTCGAGAGATATATTATTAGCAGCCAAGTAACGCAGTGCTAATTGGACGCTGAAACTATACGAGGCTTTGCAAGGCGAAGATGGTGGTGGGGTTAATGCTAGTAAATGGCGACGGACAATGTTATCAGGATCGAGTACCAAATCACTAAAACCCAAGCGTTCTGACGATATTTCTGGAGGAGGTTTAATTCCAGGCTCGGATAGAGGATCGCTAACTCGGCAGACTGAAATTAAATGTTTGGTATTATACAAATACTTTTGTAGTTCTGGTAAGTCTGATTTGGCAGGGCGATCGCGGTAGATATCTAAGCCAATTGCTTGCGGTTGATGCGCTTCTAATTTTTTCAACAACTTCAACAGCGATTCGTCTGAGAGAGAACCTTGAGGTTTTTCTTGAGACTGCAATTGCACATCTTCTTCAGTAATTGTCACAACTAACAATCGAGACTCAGGCTCTTCATCTGGGCGTAGTTGTTGCAATTGATCGAATGCTTGTAACTCCAATTTTTGTAGCATTCCCAGATATCGCACGCTGACAACTAAACCACTAGTTATTAAACTCATACAGATGAGCCAGAAAAGATGAAGTTTTGAGCGTTTGGCTTTGTTTGTTGAATTTTTAACAGAAGTAGGGAGTGGGGAATCAGAACGGCGAACAGAAGGGTGCAGAGGAAAGGAATTTTCCTCCCTGCTCCCTGCTACGCCACTTGCTCCACTTGGGGAGACCCCAAGACCGCAGTGGCTCCCCTGCTCCCCTGCCCGATTTGCCCCATGCCCGATGCCCAACTCATGCCAACTGGGTGGTATCTCCGCTAGATTTTGGTAAATTACGGGTAGCCAACTGGCACAGGGAAATTGTCCATCTAACCCTTGCAGCCTTTCTCTAGCAATACGGACTGCCAAGTAAAGAGATTGACCTCCAGAATATGCTTGTAAGAAATGTTTGAGAAATGTTTGCGCTACTCGATCTGGAACCGGTTCACGCATAACAATCAACTGCGGAATCTGCAAAGAAGCAAATTCTCTTGCCAATCCTAAGCCATCGCAGGAGTTAAAAATTGCTAACTTTAAACCGCGTTCCACGGCTTGCTTCAAAGCATACTTTAACTGACTAATTGTCAAAGTCTCTGTTTGGTTAATGTAAATTTGACCTGTTTCTCCAGTACTGTGACTTGAACTATGTCCTGCAAAAAAAAGAATGTCCCAATTTTGTTGCCACAAATTATCTGTTAAATCTTCACAAGATGGCTCTACAAGAAAGTGAATTTTTGTATCAGGTAGCTCTTCTAAGAGTAGACGGTCTGTCGCTATATCGACTCCATGACTATCACCTAATAATGCTAAAATTTTAACTTGTGTAGTCGATTTCGACAAAAAGCTGACTTTTTCATAGCTAGGAGCGGCCAAGGCGATTTCTGCATTTGAATAGCGTTCTATTAACTCCCAAAGATGCCAAGGAAGCTTTTGAAGTTGATAATCTTCAGTTTGCAAAATTACTCGGATTTGGTCATATTTCTGAAGTTTTTCGAGCCACTTCTCGCGGATACAGCGAAAGCTTTCTGATTGCAGCCATTGATTCAGGCGATCGCGTAATTTTTCGGCTGCTTGGAAACACTCTCCATCGCTTGAAATTGCTTTCTGGAGTTTTGGTAGTCCTTTAGGACGACCAGCAAAATCTAGGTGACGATAAATAGCTTGCCAAAAATGAAAATTTAGCGGTAATTCTTGATCTGGCGGTAGTTCACCGATAACTTCAGTTTCCGGACGGCTATTTTCTTCTCCAATTTGGAGAGTAACTGGAAACCCAGCCTCAAAGCTGCCTTTGCCAAATTTTAAAACTACCAATTTAGTCATTAGTTATTAGTTATTAGTCATTAGTAGAGACGCGATTCATCGCGTCTGTACAATAGTCATTAGTAGAGACGCGATTCATCGCGTCTGTACAATAGCCATTAGTCATTTGTCCAATGACTAATGACGGTCTTAATCATAAAATATGTAACTTCGACGCACATTAGATATCATCTCCAATTATTATATTTATGCAAGAAACATAATTTTTGCTCAAAAATCTCACATAGACATAATGAACTCTACTATAAAGCAATACGGTTCAGCTAAGAAGACAATTAACTTGGGTTGAGCGACAAAGTTTGTTAAATTTCAGGCAAGTCTCAGTACAAGAAAGTAGTTTAAATTTATTAACTATTTCTATAAAACCAAAACTTTTATGTATTCAAGACAACATATCATTGAAATTTTTTCCACATTTGTGCTGTTCAAAGGTGATACTTTTGACCGTTGGATTACTGATAGTAAGCTACGACGAAGTATGGACAATTGTTTAAAACAGTCTTCTTTTCAAGAGTCTGAAACATTTTGGGCTATTTACTGGCATCGCATTTGGCAAACCCAGGCAAGTCCCATCGCTGTTGCTCATATTACAGCTTATTTACAGGAAGTCTGCTATTGGGTTGCGAGAAAAATGAAGATGAATGTACTAAGTCAACATTCGATCGCCGACTTTTTTCAAACAGCGATCGCTCGCATTGACAAAGTTCTCAGAGGCTTTAACCCACAATTAAGTTCAAATTTGAAAATTTATGCTGAATTTACTTTTAGTAATTTAATCAAAGATTTGTTACGTCAGCACCAAGAAATTGATATTTGTACTGATTGGGGATTGCTGCACAAAGTCAGTCAAAAGCGATTAGTGGAATCTCTCAAACAAGGGGGATATCCATCGCAAATAATCGCGCGTTATCTTCTTGCCTGGAATTGTTTGTTGCAAGTTTACGCACCTAGTGATGGTGCAACTGCTCACAAACTCATTAAACCAGATAAAGCAAAATTACAGGCGATCGCCCAGCTTTACAACACTGAACGCCTGAGTCAGCTTAGTTCTCAAAGTCCAGCCTGCACTCCAGAAAATGTGGAATCTTGGCTAATTGCTAGTGCTAAAGCCGTGCGTTTCTATGAATATCCCACCTCCGTTTCCCTTGATGCCCCCGTACCTGGACAAGAAACAGGTGAATTGCTCGATCGCCTGACAAATGATTTTCAAGAATCGGTGTTAAATGAAATAATTATCCAAGAAGAAGTAGAAAATTTAACACAGCGAACTACCGAAATCAATCGAGTTTTAAGCAATGCTCTGGAAAAATTAGATACCGCAGCCCAAGCACTTTTGCAAACCTACTACAAGCAAGGATTGACCCAGCAAGATATTGCCCAACAGTTAGGAGTCAAACAATATACAGTTTCTCGCCAATTAACTAAAATCAAAAAGACTTTACTAATGGAATTAGCGCAGTGGAGCCAAAAAACACTGCATATTTCAGTGACATCTGACGTAATCGACAGTATGAGCAATTCTCTAGAAGAATGGTTGATTGCTCACTATCGCCCTCTTGTTCTCTCGTCGCCAGTGGAGTCTTAACCATGACTTTTGATGTATGCCCAATTCCAGAACAGCTGACCTTAGAAATTTCGTTATCTTCTCAAACCCAGGAATTACCAGCTTTTTCTACATCAGGCGGACGCTGGCGAGCCTATCTTAACCAAATCTGCCTAGATGCATTTTTACCTTGGTTGAGAGACGAGCAATTTCCAACTGCGAGAGTTTCGACTCCAATAGCCGCGTTACCTAGCTTTTGGGAATTTGTTAATGGAAGTGCGATCGCTTGTGAGGGAGTACGATTAGTATTAATTCCGACAACAGCAATTGACATAGCAGAATTGCGCGTCCCACAGGAATGGGTGGATATTCCCAATTGGGTTGCTGATTATTACATCGGAGTACAGGTTAATCCGAATGGTGGCTGGGCGAGTGTTTGGGGGTATACAACTCATCGTCAATTGAAAACCAAAGGGGTTTATGATGGGGGCGATCGCACTTACTCTTTGGATGAGAATGACTTAATCAAAGACATTAATGGCTTGTGGATTACTCGTCAACTTTGTCCAGAAGAGATTTTACGTGCGTCGGTGACACCTTTACCAGAGTTACCTTTAGCACAGGCAGAAAACTTACTAGAACGCCTGGGTAATTCTGAAATAGTTTTCCCACGTTTAGCCATTCCCTTTGAACTTTGGGGAGCATTATTAGCACATGGCGGCTGGCGTCAGCAATTATACGAACGCCGCCAAGGACTATCACAACAGTGGTCAATTCAACAATGGTTGCAAACAGGAGTATCAAATTTAGCCCAACAGCTTGGTTGGGGAATGACTAGGTTGGAATTAGCTCCTCGTGGCGTGCGGAGTCGAGAAAACGCAGAATCAAATGTATGTTTATCGCGACAGTTAGCGATCGCTGATTATATCTGCGAGTTGCGCGTATTTCCGAGAGGTAATTTAACAGAGAATGTCTGGCGCTTTGAATTGCAAAATGCCAATCCAGATGAAACCATTCCAGTTGGATTTAAACTCAGACTATTAAGCGAAGATTTGCAACCTTTTATTAATAATGAGGATACAGCAATAGAAACGAGCGATCGGCTTTATGTCGATGTAGAACTAGAGCCAGGAGAAGGCTTAGTCTGGGAAGTTGAACCAACACCAGATGGCTACGAACGGGAAATTTTAAAGTTTTGAATATAAGCTGTGCAACAGCTTATACCAATTAAAAAAAAGAATGCGACAGATGGGTAGGGGCACAACATTGTTGTGCCCTTACGAATAATTGATGTGTCGCAAACATTATTTGATATTATTATGTTCGGGTAATTAGTTATGATTTCGTTAATCATTGACCCCACCCCTTAATTCCCTCCCCGCAAGCTCTTAGGGGAGACAAAGCACAGCTTTGGCGGGGTGGGGTTCTTCCAGTTTAGAAAGTAATTAACCGGACATGATATTAGACGTTCCGTCTAACACACCCTACATATACTTAGCTGCGTAGGTTGGGTTGAGGAACGAAACCCAACATTTCCGGGGTTTGTTGGGTTTCACTTCAGTTCAACTCAACCTACAATTATCCTTAAATGAAGCGTATTGACATATACTTAGATTTTTAAAAAATCAAATCGGACTCCTATATTCGTTGCTAATTAGTTATGATTACCATTGAATTCTTCTTAACGAACAGATTTCAAGCTTTCAGCTTTATCCACTAAGAAATCAGTGAAGATGCTCATCACTGTGCGCTGACGCAATTTAATATTGCCATTAATAGACATTCCTGATTGCAGTGGAATTTGACGTTGGTTAATCAGTAACTTCTGTCCATTAAGACGGACTTTTGCAGAAAAACGCCAGAAATTATAAACTTGGTCTGGAGGTAGAGCATCAGAACCGATTTCAATTAACTCGCCTTTGATATCACCATACTCTTGAAAAGGAAAGGAATCAATTCTCACATCTACTTGTTGCCCTTCTCGAACAAAGCCAATATCACGGTTGGTGATGTAAACTTTAGCAACTAAATTATCGCTAGGAACGATTTTAAGAATTGGTTCGCTGGAGTTGACAACAAACCCTGTTGTTTGAGGTTTGAGTTCAAATACTGTTCCATCTACGGGAGCAACAATTTTTTGATATTTCAGTGTTTGTTGCGCTTGAGTTAACTTGCTGTCAATTTCTCCAATTTGACTATTAATTTCATACAGTCGTTTCTGATTTTCTATAATTACTTTAGTTAATTGACTGTCAATTTCCGCAATTTTTTTGTCGTTTTCTGTAATTTTAGCTAATAAGTCTTCTTGAGATAGTGCCGCAGCATTCCGAAATTTCTCATTTCCTTGAACAACGGCTAATTGTAATCGCTGCTTTTCTTGAGTTAGCCGCATTACTTCTGCTTGTTTGACATTTACTTCTTGCTCCTGTTTGAGGATTTGCATTCTGGGATATGCACCCGCTTTATCTAAAGTTTTGAGATTTTGATAAATTTGGCGATTAATTGCCAGCACATCTTGGGCACTGCCTAATTGTGCTTGGGTTTGGAGTAATTGTTGTTGTGTTTGTTGCGTTTCTAATTTAGCTGCCATCAAGCGGGATTCCAATTCTTTCTGGCGATTTTCTAAGCGTAACTGTTGCTCTAAAGTGAGAGTTACTGTAGTATTACTGCCGTTTAATTGTGCGCGATACAATTGATTTTCGGCAAAAACAGCAGCGCGATTTTTAGTTAATAACGCTAGTTCTGGCTTAAGTTTTAAAAGGGCAGTTTGCTGTAATATTTGCTGTTGTGAAACTTGTCCTTGTAGCTGCCGTCGATAGAAATCATTTTCTAGTTCTAAAGACTGTTTTGATTGTAATTGAGCAGCGCGACTTTGTTTCAATGAAGTAAGTTCTGCCTCAGATGTTGTTTGCTCTAGGCTAATAAGTATTTCACCTTTTTTGACTCGCTGACCATCTTTAACTAGAATTTCTTTGACAACGCCGTTAACTGGAGCTTGAATTTCTTTAACTGCACCTTGCGGTTCTAGTTTGCCAGTGGCATGAACTGATTCTTCAATTTTGAATACTGATGCCCAAATTACTGTAAAGGCACTAACTCCGATAATAGTCCAAGCGATCGCTCTTGACCAAGTAGGCGTTTGTTGTAAAAGAACTGGTTGATCGAATTTGTGTGGAATGTTCATAGGGGATTGGGGACTGGGGGATGAGTGAGATAAATCAATGACTAATGACTAATGACTAAATCTGCGTTTCTTGTTGTTGATAAAGGCAGTAATAGTAACCTTTGAGCGCCATTAATTCTTCGTGAGTACCTTGTTCGACGACGACGCCTCTATCCATCATCAGAATGACATCGGCATTGCGAATTGTACTGAGGCGATGAGTGATGAAAAAGACTGTTTTACCTTGGAAGGCTGTTGCTAAGTTGCGGCAAACTTGGGCTTCGGCGTTGTAGTCTAAAGCACTTGTAGCTTCATCAAGGATGAGTAATTGGGGATTTTGCAGGACGGTACGAGCGATCGCAATTCTTTGGCGTTGTCCTCCAGATAGTGCTGAACCCCGTTCGCCGACCAGGGTATTATAACCACTGGGCAAGTCCATAATAAAGTCGTGGGCAAATGCTACTTGAGCCGCAGCAATAATTTCTTCGTCGCTGGCTTCAGGACTTGCCAAAGCTATATTTTCACGTACTGTCCCATCAAATAACAAGGTATCCTGTAACACCATGCCAATTTGACGACGTAAGGAGTATAGCTCAACTTTGTTGATATCATACCCATCAATCAAGATTTTGCCAGACTTGGGTTCGTAAAGTCGAGGTAGCAATTTTAGCAGTGTACTTTTACCGGAACCGCTTTGACCGACAATGCCAATAAAAGAGCCAGCCGGTAAATCTAAGTTAATATTGGACAGTTGCAATGGTCCCTGTTCGCGGAAGCTGAAGCAGAGATTTTCAAAGCGGACGTTACCTTGAATGCTAGGCATGAGGATATTTTGCGCTTCTGTTTCTGTTTCTTGAGGAGTGTCTAAAATATCAGCAAGGCGTTGCAGAGATAAGGCTGTTTCTTGGAAATTTTGCCATAGTTGCATCAAGCGTAACAACGGACTAGTTACATAACCTGCAAGGATGCGAAAAGCGATGAGTTGTCCAAGGGTGAGTTGTTGGTTGAGGACGAGATAAGCGCCTACCCACAGCACTAACATGCTAGAAAACTTGTTGAGGAAGCTGCTAACAGAACTGGCTGTAGTTTGGGTAGAAACTGTTTTAAAACCGGCGCTGATGTAACGAGCATAACGTTCTTGCCATTGCCAACGCGATCGCATTTCTAAATTTTGCGCCTTGACTGTCTGCATTCCTCCCATGACTTCTACTAAGTAAGATTGAGTCTGGGCATTGCGTTCGGCTTTTTCTTGTAATTGTCGCCGCATTACAGGCGATACTACCAAGTTCAGCAAGCCAAACAACGGTACTGTTACTAATGCTACTAAAGTGAGAATTGGGCTATAAAATGCCATCACCACAATGTAGACTACAGAAAACACTGCATCCATCACCACAGTTAAGGCAGTACCAGTCAAGAAAGAACGGATATTTTCTAATTCATGAATGCGTGTTGCCAATTCACCCACAGGATGACGCTCAAAATAAGATAATGGCAAACGCAACAGATGACTAATCACCTCTGAACCAAGGGAGAGGTCAATACGATTAGTTGTATCTACAAATAAATGAGTGCGGACTGTGGTAAGTATGGCTTCAACTACCCCTACTACTAGCAAAAATATCCCAAAAACCTCCAAAGTACCAGGACTATTGCCCACCAATACTTTATCAATAATTGCTTGGGTGACTAAAGGATTTACCAACCCAAAAATCTGAATGACAATCGAAGCCAACAACACTTCAATAAGTACTTTGCGATGGCGTTTGATTGCAGGTACAAACCAATTCAAACTAAACCGCGCCTTGGGAGTATTTTTAGTTGTTTGTAGTAGCAGTACTTCTCCTTCTTGTCCCCAGTTTTCCACAAAGTCTCGCAGTTTGTAGCGCAAAAATCCCATTTCTGGAACAGCAATCAGTAACTCTTGGTTGCTATTTTGATAAACAATTGCAAAACTACCTTGCCAACTAATCATTAGTGGTAGTTGCAAACGGCTGACAGCAGCAGCAGGAACTTTCACCATCTGCGTTGTCAATCCCATTAATTCAGCGGCGGCTGCACAAAATTGCAGAGATATAGCACCTTTATGTTCTTGCTGCTTTGTCAAAACTCGCCGCAATACATCTCGGCGCATGGGGATGTGAAAGTATTTGCTCAACATTTCAAAGCAAGCCAAAGAACCATCTAAAGGGCCTCTACCCCGGATGTAAGGATACTTTTTTTGCTTAGCTGGAGTAGTTGATTCTTCAGTAATGGTAATTTCAGAAGCGTAGGGAATGTCTGCGGGTAAAATTGTTGTCTGTGTGGGTTCTTCTCCTAATAAAGATTTGGGTAAACCCACTAAACGCATACTTACATTAAATTTAAGTTTGTGATTTAAATTATCTAAATCTAAAGGAGTTCCTACAGGAAATTTAGCGTCAAAATTACTGCTGACTAACCATAAAAATTCTGAGTTTAATTGATTGTGAAATACTTTGCGTGCAGGCAATGTTTGGATGACTGCTGCTTCAGTTGCAGCTTGAGCAAGCTTAACTAAATTTTTGCTGCCATCTGCGCGACGGCTGAGTTCTTTTGTTAGCAGTTCATATACTTCTAGAAGAGTAACATGATTTTGTAAGGCTTGTGCAAAAGCTGGCTCTTGCTTAAGTAGTGTGAGAAAATCAGCAATGGGTAGATTGAATGCGATAACTTCAGTAGAAGCGATCGCAGTTTCACATGCAACCCCCCGCACATGACTTAACCAACCTAATACCTCTCCTGATGACAGCAGTTTCAGCGTTACAGGTTTTGGGTTATCAGCATTGTAGCCTAACAGTCTCGCTTGTCCTTGATAGATAATAGTAATTTGAGCAGGCATAGCTTCTTGAGTCACTATTACCTGTCCGATGCGATAGCGTAAAAATTGTACCTGACCGAGCCAAGTTTCTAAAACGCTCTGGGGTAAGTGATTAAATGGAAATAAACTTGCAATTAATTCTTGGAGATTTAGTGTTGGATTTGTCATGATTTTTAATCATAGATTTTTTAATTAACGAACCGCAAAGGGCGCAAAGGACGCAAAGAAGAAATTAGAGAGAATTTTTGCGTAAATTGTGAACTTATCTCTCAGTAAACTTTAGTTAAGTCTAAAACTCTTTTTTAACGTAGACGTTATTCTCTTTGCGCTCTTTGCGTCCTTTGCGGTTCGTTCCCTTATTCTTTCTTCACTTAACACTATGCAACTTCTTGCAACTGTGCAGATTTACTATTAACGCCCATCCAAACTTTTTCTTCTGGCGACAATTGATTTAATTGCTGTTGAAACCAAGCTTCAAAATGTTCTTGCAGCAATCTTTGGCGCATAAAATCATCTAACTGTGCAGAAATTAGCTTTTCCACACGTACAATAACCCATGAATTTCCAAAAGCTACGGGTGGTTGAACTACACAGACTTGACTTGTATAAAGAAGTTGAGCAAAATTCGGAGTAATACTACCAAGTTCCACTGGGCCGATAATGCCGCCCTTATCAGCTTCCGAACCTTGAGAATATTCTCGTGCCAGTTCGGCAAAGGAACATTCACCTTCTGTTATTCTAAAAAATAGCTCATTAACAATACTTTTGTTGTCAGTTTGAATTAAAGAATAAATAATTCGATCTAAATATCTTTTGCGTTTGAGAAAGTAAGATTCTATTTGATGTCCCCAAGTTATTTGTTTGAACTTTTCTACTCTCAGCTTGCGGGTTGCCAAAACTTCTAATTGTTCTCTATTCAAACTATAACGCAAGCACCAATCTTGTATTTTTTCTTCGCTTGTCAAATCCCAATGCTGATAAAATTGCTCTAGGGCATGAGATGTTTCTGCTTGGGTGCAGGTGATTGGTGCGATTGCTGATTCGATTATTTTCTGGGATAACAATTGCGGTATCAGGTTATAGCTAGCCAAAAAAGAGATAATTTCTGTAGATATGTTTGCATAGCTTAACCCAGGCATTGCACCATTGATTTGTAAAACTTTACTCATATTTGTAGAAATATTTAATCCGTGCGGTTATAAAATTTAGAAATGCAAGCGGTAAAGTTCAGGTCAAGTTCTGTACCGCTTGCAACGTTTGGATAATATTGAAAGCATTGCCCTACAATGCTTTCAATTACCACTTACTAATGCTAAGCAAAAGTGGTGGTGAAGTGGTCAAAATTCAAGCTGTAGCCAGTGTTGCCACTAAATTGCTGAACTTGCAAGAAGTAGTTACCGGAATTGTTGATGTTGGAAATTACATCAGCCGTAGTACCACCATTAGTAGAACGTGCAATTTCTTCGCCAGCGTCAACAATGCGATTGTTGTTAAAATCGTGAACCAGTCTAATATCAGCATCAGCTAGAAGTCCGCTGAGTCTAATGTTCACACCTTCAAATAATCCTAAAGAGAAATGGTAAGTATCTGTGGTGTCTGCATCATTGATTAAACTAGAGCGAGTAACATCACCTGATAAATTACCAAGTTCAAATTCTTTAGGTAGAAGATTGCTAAAACCGGCTGTTGAGTTGGGTGTAGTCGCAGACACAGCCAAATCGTAAGTTACAGTGCCGGAACTACCAGAAGCAAAACGACGGACTTGAGCAAAATAAGTACCTGTGCTTTCTCGATTATTGAGAGACTCATCTCTGTTGCTAGAATTAGTTGAAAAATCAACTAATTGGTCGGCGGAATCAAAGATGCCGTTACCGTTGTCTCGAAAAAGGAATAACTCGGCATCATCACCAGTGCTGATATCTGTTAGAGACAAATTAATGTTTTTGGTGCCGCTAATTTGAAACTTAAAGACATCAGTGGTATCGGATGTAGTTAAACTGAAGTTGTTTCTCACAACAGGGGTAGTGCCTACTGTACCAAGATTAAATGTAGCCATTTTTTTCTCCTTTAGTTAGTTGAGTGTTTTAGTAATGCGGTCAATTGATACTAATTCTTCAAAATTAAGCAACATATATAAATCAGGAACCTATTGCTGCATCAATTTTCTGAATTGGGAATTGGTATTAACATGTGCCACAATTATCAATACGTGTAAGACGGAAGTTTATGCAAGATGCAATATTTTTGATGTCTAAACTTACAGGAATTTTCAGGTATAACAAGAGCAAGAGGTAAAACCATTGCTTTCTAAATGTTTTAACTTAGGGACTACCAAATAAAAAAATATACAACTTTTCTTGTGGGGTGGGCGTCTCGCCCGCCTGTAGAAAGGGGCGGACAAGATGTCCACCCCACAAGACTGGATAATTTATTTGTTGGTAATCTCTTACAGCAGATTGCTACTTTGTGAGGTACAGATAATTGTAGGGGCACAATATATTGTGCCCCTACCCATGTACGCTTATTTGTAAAGCTGTATTCATATTTGTAGAAATATTTGATCTATGCAGTGATAAAATTTAAAAATGCAAGCGGCATTCAGGTATGCATCTGTACCGCTTGCACGACTTAAATATTATTGAAAGCATTGTACAGCAGTGCTTTCAATTCCCTCAATCTAAGCTGTAACAAAGTCGAGGGAAGCAAACACATTAGTATTGTCTTGTACAACCGCAATGAGATCGCCGTTTCTGAAAATTTGCGTGTCTAATGCGGAACCACCAGAGACATTAATGTTCTTGTTTAATGTGTAACCAAAGACACTACCGTTAACTCGAATCTTGTCACCCTGACTGAAATCGAAATCAACAATTGTGGCAAAACTAGAGCCGGTCGAATTGAGGTAGAAGGAACGGGCTTTATCTCCGAGTGCAAACGTGTCGGCTCCAGAACCACCCCTGAGAGTGTCTAACTCATTTCCACTGACTCCATTAAAGCCTATGAGAATATCATTGCCGGTGCCACCACTGAGGGAGTCACTACCAGAGCCACCGAAAAGGGTGTCATTGCCGGAGCTACCGAAAAGGGTGTCATTGCCCGCGCCACCACTAAGGTCGTCATTGTCCGCGCCACCGTTAATGAAGTCATTGCCGGCAGCACCGAGAATTATGTCATTGCCACCCCTACCGAAGATGATGTCGTTGCCCGAACCACCGTTAATAAGGTCAATGCCTAATAGACCATCGATAAAGTCATTAGCTCCATCAGCAATGATGATGTCATTTCCATTGGTTTGTTGTCAGGGCGGCCGCATCATGTCAACAAGCAAAGTCTATTCTCAATAGAACTAAAATTAATGTCATTAACTCTTGCTTATTGCGAAAATTTTAGGCGATCGCTTTGGGGCTTAAAAAATAATCAAGCGCGAAATCCTGATTTTTTCGTTGGTTTTTAACCTTCGTTGTGATCAAGAGTAATTTAGATGCGTTTGCCCTGGGTTTGTTGTCCTTGTATAATAGCCATAAGTATTTTCCTTGTTGAAGTTAGTTAATCCAGAACTTGAGAGCGATCGCAACAAGCTAAAGTGAAGACTGGTTAGTATGAGTATTTGAGAAACTCATGTTATCTTCAGCAACTAGTTGTCACACTTATCCATACGTGAGCTACAGAAGTTTATGCAGAGTAAATTTTGAAGAGGTACAGATAATCGTAGGGGCACAACATGTTGTGCCCCTACCCGTGTATTTCATCAATAAATTGAAGAACCACTTGCTCTACTTGGGCAAAGCTTAAGTAGAGCAAGTGGCGTGGGGTTATATCTCAAATAGATCGATTATTTAATTACGTCTACAATTGCGTTACTACGAATTGCAAATTGTTCGGTCAAAAGTTTTCTTAGACCAGCACAACGTCTGTACTGATTGAGAAGCCAGCAGGTTTGTTCTCGACAGTTGCAAACAGCTGTCCTTGGTAAGACAAACCACCAGTGATGTTGTTATAGCTGAACTGACTTAGGTTACTCGCACCAAAGCCAATTTTGCTAACTTGGATTTTATCTCCCTGTGCATATTGGAAATCTTTGATAATGTCTATGCCGTTCAGCTTAGACTCAAAGTAGAACTTATCTGCGCCTAAACCGCCAGAGAGTACATCATTCCCTTTACCACCAGCAAGATAGTCATTGCCAGCATCACCATAGAGACTGTCATTTCCACTGCCGCCATAAAGTATGTCATTGCCATCATTGCCATAGCCAACTAATGGCGTAGATGTGCCACGACCATCAAGCAAGTCATTGCCTGCACCACCTGTAAATTGCACACTTGTGATGCTAGTGCCAGCCAAGCTGTTAACATCGAAGATGTCATCGCCGCCTTGACCGTTGACTTCAAACCTTTCGGCAGTGTCTACAGTTAAGGTGAAGGGCACCAAGTTCAAGCGGTCAAAGATGGCTCTGCCTTGGGCATCTGCTTGCAAGCGGAAGGTATCCCCGGCAGCCCCCGCACCATTGACCTCGACTACATCGTAGCCAGCATTGCCACTCATTTTGTCGCTGCCATCACCGTTGTTCCAAATCAGCCTGTCGTTTCCGGCTCCACCAACGAAGATATCATTACCGCGATCGCCTATTATGGTATCGTTGCCATCACCACCTGATAACCAGTCAATCCCGTCACCGCCCCGTAACAAGTCGTTACCAGCATCACCCGAAAGACTGTCAGTTCCAGCACCACCCTTAAGGGTGTCATTGCCCTCGTTGCCATAACCAACTAACGGCGTAGTTGTATCAGCACCATCGAGCAAGTCATTACCCGCACCACCTGTAAATTGCACACTTGTGATGCTAGTGCCAGCCAAGCTGTTAACATCAAAGATGTCATCGCCACCTTGACCGTTGACTTCAAACCTTTCGGCAGTGTCTACAGTTAAGGTGAAGGGCACCAAGTTCAAGCGGTCAAAGATGGCTCTGCCTTGAGCATCTGCTTGCAAGCGGAAGGTATCCCCGGCAGCCCCCGCACCATTAACTTCGACTACATCGTAGCCAGCATTGCCACTCATTTTGTCGCTGCCATCACCGTTGTTCCAAATCAGTCGGTCGTTTCCGGCTCCACCAACGAAAATGTCATTACCGCGATCGCCTATTATGGTATCGTTGCCATCACCACCTGATAACCAATCAATCCCATCGCCGCCCCGTAACAAGTCGTTACCAGCATCACCCGAAAGACTGTCAGTTCCAGTGCCACCCTTGAGGGTATCATTGCCCTCGTTGCCATAACCAACTAACGGCGTAGTTGTATCAGCACCATCGAGCAAGTCATTACCCGCACCGCCTGTAAATTGCACACTTGTGATGCTAGTCCCAGCCAAGCTGTTAACATCGAAGATGTCATCGCCGCCTTGACCGTTGACTTCAAACTTTTCGGCAGTGTCTACAGTTAAGGTGAAAGGTACTAAGTTCAAGCGGTCAAAGATGGCTCTACCTTGGGCATCACCTTGTAAGCGGAAGGTATCGCCGGCAGCCCCCGCACCATTGACTTCGACTACATCGTAGCCAGCATTGCCACTCATTTTGTCGCTGCCATCACCGTTGTTCCAAATCAGCCTGTCGTTTCCGGCTCCACCAACGAAAATGTCATTACCGCGATCGCCTATTATGGTATCGTTGCCATCACCACCTGATAACCAATCAATCCCGTCACCGCCCCGTAACAAGTCGTTACCAGCATCACCCCAAAGACTGTCATTCCCAGCCGCACCATCTATAATATCGTTACCTGCCAATCCAGAAATGCGATCGTCGCCATCAGTGCCTGTGAGGGTGGGGTAAAATATACCGTTTTGAATTGTGCCGTTGTCGTTGAAATTAGTACCAAATTTAGTAACCATGTGGATTTTTCCTTACGCTATGGAACCTTACACCTATCCATACGTGGATTACTAAGGTCTATGCAGGGTACTTTTTACTTAAGCAGTGTTTGTAAAATTTCTTAATACAATCGCATTGCATGGCGACGCAACTCAATTGTGAGGCGACGCAACTCAATTGTGAGGCGACGCAACTCAATTGCGAGGCGACGCAACTCAATTGCGAGGCGATGCAATTCAATTGCATGGCGACGCAACTCAATTGCGGGGCGATGCAACTCAATTGCGGGGCGATGCAACTCAATTGCGGGGCGACACAACTCAATTGACGTGAATTCGATGTATATTTTGACCTCACCCCCAGCCCCTCTCCTTGAAGGAGAGGGGAGCAAAGAGCCTAATTTTTCTTACTCCTCCCTCTCCTGGTAGGCTACGGTGTACACACATCTGTGTAGGAAACCAAAATCCTCGTAGATCCTCCTAAATCCTCCTTAAAAAGGAGGACTTTGAGAGGTTTTTGCCCCCCTTTCCAAGGGGGGTTGGGGGGATCAAAAGTCTGGGGGCAACTGTAGAAGACTTGTGTGTACACCGTAGCTCCTGGTAGGAGAGGGAGGCTGGGTGGGTGAGGTCTGCCGAATTCACGTTCAATTGCAGTGGAGCGATCGCCTAAAATAAAAACACGAGTGGAGATGAAAGCGATGGTTTCCCAAATCGAATCTTCTGCACCTGCGGAGATTTTCTATCCAGAATCTGACGATCAGCCGATGGCCAATAATACAGAACATTTTGAAATTATTGTGCTGATTAAGGGTAATTTAGATCTTCTGTTTGCAGGCGATCCAAATGTTTTTGTCGCTGGCGATTTATTCTGGTATCCCATTGAAGGTAATAATAAGATTAAATATGCACCCGATGTGATGGTTGCCATCGGTCGTCCAAAAGGTTGTCGGTCTTCTTATAAACAGTGGGAAGAAGGAAATCAACCGCCGCAAGTAGTGTTTGAAATCCTCTCGCCAGTCAACACATCAGTAGAAATGGCTCGGAAGTTGCTGTTCTACAATCAATACGGTGTGGAGGAATACTATATATACAACCCAGAAAATAATGAACTACAAGTTTGGTTACGCGGTGAATATGGTTTAGACTCGGTAGATTTTGGTCAAAAATGGGTTAGTCCACGGCTGCAAATTAATTTTGATGTCTCTGGCGAACACTGGCAACTTTCCTACCCAGATGGTCAACCTTTTATGACATTTGGGCAATTAATGGCACAGTCTCAAGCTGCACAACAACGACTGCAACAAGCAGTACCTAAACTACTGAGTATCGGATTAAACCGAGAACAAGTGGCTGATGCTTTAGGATTGACTGTAGAAGATGTAGAAGCGATCGCGATGAATCTCTAACTTGAAATGTTGACTGTTGAATGATAACTGAGCAGTTATTATTCTCCCGCCCACCCCTCTACTTCTGTTATTAGGGCAGTATAAAATTTTTCTGGATAACCCCTAGCATTTGAATTGAAGGGGTGAAATGTCTTATCTGTCTCAAAAATTTTTCTTAAGTGTCTTATCTGTCCTTGCATAATAGTTTTTTTACTGAGATTATAGATATGATTTATCGTCATAATTCAGGAGTTAGCAGTCAGGAGTCAGAATAGTTGAAGAATCAATCATTAGATACTGCTTGATTTTGTTCAAATTATCAAATTTCGATATCTCACTCTTATTAATTCTGAATTTTAAATTCTGAATTCTTATAGGTTTTCCCGCTTTTTTCAGAGTAAAAAATTAAAATGGTAAAGACGGGTTAAAATAAGTGCTTTTTAATAGGTTTCCAGAAAAATTGTAAAAAACTCCAAATCAACAGAGCTAGATTACTTAATTAATTCATGAACTTAACACTTTCAGAACAGTACGACTTTGTGCCGCGCTTCTTTCGGCTGGCGATCGCTAATATTGTTTCCAATCTGATGATACCTCTAGCGGGTTTAATCAGCGTGGCTTTTTTGGGTCATTTGAAAGACATCGATGCCTTGGCGGGGGTTTCCATCGCTAATATCTTATTTGGCCTTGTCTATTTGATTCTTGAGTTCTTACGCATGGCAACCACTGGGTTGACGGCTCAAGCTGTGGGAGCAGATGACCAAGAGGCAGCGCTGCTAATAGGACTACGCAATGGCTTAATAGGCTTGGCATTGGGTATCGCTGTATTAATTTTGCAGTATCCTTTGCGAGAAATAGGTTTTTCGCTCTTGAGCGGTGATGTCGCTATCAAAGCTGCTGGTATTGAGTATTATAATGCTCGGATTTGGGGAGCGCCTGCTGTTTTACTCAACTTTGTTCTCGTCGGTTGGCTGCTGGGACGAGAAGAGAATGCTAAGGTTTTGATAATTTCAATTATTGCTAACGCAGCCAATATAATTTTAGATTACGTATTTATTATTCAGTGGGGTTGGAATAGTATGGGGGCTGGAGCATCTCAAGCATCTAGCCAATATTTAATGTTGGCGATCGGCATCATCTTAGTTAGTAAAAAACTTCAGTGGGAAGAAGTACGAGCAGTGATGCCACAAATGATGGATTTGTCAGCTTTGAAAAGGACTTTATCTCTCAATACAGATATCATGCTCAGAACTATTACTGAGGTGTCTATCTATACCTTTTTTAGTAATTTTAGTGCCATGATGGGTACGATATTCTTTACCCAAAATGCTTTGTTGGGGCAGGTAATACAACTGAATGTTTACTTAAGTAATGGAATAGGATTTGCCACAGAAACATTAACCGGAAACTTTAAAGGCAGTGAGTCAAAAGAGAAATTTATCCCTTTACTGAGACTTTCAATTACAATTAGCTTGTTGATAGGACTCACTATAGCCACAATTTGTATTTTATTTCCCCAAAAAGTTTTTGGAATATTAACCAACCACACTGAAATTACCGACACTATTGATAACTATGTTTGGGTCTTAATTTTCTTTCTTGCATTCAATTCAGTTTCCTCAATGCTAGAAGGATATTTCTTAGGTTTAGCGGAAGCCAAAATCGTTCGTAATGTCAGCTTTATCTCTGCTATTTTTGGATTTATTCCATCAGCTATAGTAGGTTGTTATTTTCAAAATAAGCATATTTTGTTGCTCTCGCTCGTCTTATTGATGTTTAGCAAAATGGTCGCGATGCTAGTCTATTTACCAAAATCTTTGAATTTTGATGTAGAAGTTAATTCGAGTTCTCTGACAGCTGTTGAAAATTAAATGTACTATCAGAATTCAGAATTGAGAAGGCTTTAATATCAAATATTTATCAAACAGAATTCAGGAGTCAGGAGCCAGAATTCAGTTGGGTATTTTGTGAGACTGGCGGATAGCGCAGCTAAGCCGTGTCCGCGAGCGTCTGAATAAACGGCGTTTTTGCACCACCACCAAATTGAAAATTTGGTGGTGCAACAATTCAGTGGCGGGTCTGAATCCCACACTGATAGCGTAGCAAAGCTGAGTCTTCGAGCGTCTTGATTCTGACTCCTGAATTCTGACTTCTGAATTGTTCTTCAAAATTTTTAGATGAAAATATTAAAAAATAAAGATTATTTTTATAAACTTATTTGTTTATCATATACTGATTAATGTTTATTCAAGATGTAGCTGAGATGAGAGAAGCACCAGGCGCTGACATAATTATTCTCAACAGACAGCAGCAAGTTTTACTTGTACTTCGAGATAATAAAAGCTCTATTCCTTTTCCCAACACTTGGGCACTACTGGGAGGATATATAGAAGAAAATGAATCTCCAGAAGCAACTATTCGCAGAGAACTAGTTGAGGAAATGGAACTAGAGTTAGGCGAAATTAAATTCTTTAAGTCTTATTATTGGCAAGAGTGTGACGAACACATTTTTTGGACTCAGCTGGATTTAGATATTTCCCAAATAACGCTGCATGAAGGTCAAAAATTAGCATACTTTAGTCGAGAAGAAATCAAGGAACTGGAATTTGCGTCTCACTACGACCAAATTCTAGCTGAGTTTTTTGATTTCTTAGCAATGAATTTAGAATTAAGTATGGGTTAAAGGTAATGAAAAGCTCAGTTCAAGAAAATTTAAAAAATACACTGCCAACAGATATCGCTCAGGCATTAGAGCGTGCTTTGGATTATTTACCTGGAGGTCAAACAGCAAAAATAGAAAAACCTGAGTCTGAAGGATTATTTAACCATATCTTATTCATTACAATAGCAGGCGATCGCTACGTTTTTCGTGCTAGGCGGGATATTGCTACTGAAGCCGGTGATGCTTATATGCAGTATATGTATGAAGCTACTGGATTCATCCAAAATGGTGGTTCATTCAAACTCAGAAATATTGCTGATGAAGTGGATTTTCTTAAGCGCGCGTTAGCTGCTGGCTTACCAGTTCCGAAATTAATCCATGCAGCTGAAGATTGGATGCTGATTGAATATGTCACAGGCAAAACTTTATTTGAATTTTTAGAAGCTGGAGAAGTAAAATTTCTGCCGAAGATTGTGCAAGAAATGAATTTAGCTCACAGACAGGGAATCATTTATGCCGACCGCTGGGGCGGTAATGAAATGATTGACGACGAAGGAAACGTGCGAATGATTGATTTTGATATTGAATGGTTTTATCAAGGCGGTAATGATGGCACCCTTGAAGCATTAGAAATGGCATGGACTATTTTTAATGCCATGAGAGTGACAAGTAGACGAGATGATTTATTAAAAATCGTGGAAACAGAAGTTTTACCATCATTAAAAGTATGGGGCTATGACATCTCCAAGATGAAAAATTTTATTGAAGGTTTATGCAACTTTTATCTCGACCCCAATAAGCCAAGTAATAATTGGTCTTTCCCAACAACTTTGTATATTTCCATGCCTGAACCTGCAAATCGTTTGGTTGCGATGTTTGCTGAATAATATCATGTCCGCTTGATTACTTATTAAACCCGAAGAACCCCACCCCTTAATCCCCTAAGAGCAAGCCTACGGTGTACACACAAGTCTTCTAGAGTTGCCCCACAGACTTTTGATCCCCCCAACCCCCCTTGGAAAGCAGGGCTGTTTCATTCCCTAAATAGCCTGAAAAATCAAGGGTTATAGCAATTAAAGATTGATTATTTTGTTACCAACGTGCCGATAAAATGAACAATTTTACTGTTGTTTAAGTGCTTAAAAGTTCATCTGGTCGTCACTCTCACTTACAATTTTTCTCGCTGACCATCTTGACAAATTGTGTTTGAAATGAAATGAAACAGCCCTGCCTTTCCAAGGGGGGCAAAAACCTCTCAAAGTCCTCCTTTTTAAGGAGGATAATGACGGATATACAAGGATTTTGGTTTCCTACATAGATGTGTGTACACCCTAGCCCCGCAAGCTCTTAGGGGAGACAAAGCGCAGCTTTGGCGGGGTGCAATGACTGTGGGAATCATAACTAATTATGCGGACATGATGGCGCGATAAATCGCCGATTGATTCTTGTAGATACGGCGATTTATCGCGTCTTTAAATTTAGAATTTTCATCAAAAACCTTAGCGAACCGTATTGCAAACCAACCTAAAAATTCAAATCTGCTGTAATTCAAACCCCGCCCAGAATCATAGCGGGGTTTAATTTTACTTGAAGTTAATTTCCTTCATCACTTTGACGTTATAGTAACGAGAATCTGTTAGAGAATTGGGAATTTGATTAGCTTTAAATGCTGAGGTTAAATCTTGGATTGCATTTTCCACTGTATGTGAAGGTACAAATCCCAGTTCTTGCTTAATTTTCTCTGAGGAAATATGGTATGAACGCGTATCATTTGTAGGTGTAGTCACAATTTCTACAGAGTCTCCCACTACCTCACGAGTCATCTCTGCAATTTCGGTCACTGTATAATTTTCATACCCAACATTGAAAATTTTGCCATCGATCGCCTCATCCGTCCATTGTAGAGAATTGAGATAAAACTGAACCATATCTTCAATATGAAGACTGGGGCGCTTATTCTCACCACCAAAAACTGTAATTTTACCATTATTGATAGCTTGGTTAGTAAAAATATTGACTATTAAATCTAGTCGCTGGCGAGGAGAGTAACCGCATACTGTTGCTGGACGCACTATTAAAGTGACAAATCCTGGTTCTCGTTTACTGAGTAATACTTCTTCGCATAAAGCCTTGTAACGAGAATAGTCTGTTAAAGGCATTAATGGTAAATCTTCTGTGACATTTTCTGTTTCTTTGACGCCGTAAACACTGGAGGAAGAAGCATAGATAAACCGCTTGACTCCCGAATCTTTTGCCACATCCACCAGATCAAAAAAAGCATCATAATTAATGGAACGCCCTAAATCTGGATCTAATTCAAAACTCGGATCGTTGGAAATGCAAGCTAAATGAATAACTGCATCACATCCCGGCATGATTTTTTCCAGAAGTTGGCGATCGCGGATATCGCCTTGAATCTCTTGTAAGTTAGGATGATCTTTAACAGCAGCTAGTACATCTTTGCCATAAAGATACAGGTCTAGCACCTTGACTGCATATCCGGCTTGCAAAAGCTTAGGAACTAGCACAGACCCGACATAACCAGCACCGCCGGTTACTAAAACTTGTTTAATTGAACTCATAACTCGGCTCCTTGATAATCTTTTAAAATGTGCAAATTGTTTTGGCAAACTTGAGTAATCGTGCTTTCTCTACAGGCTTTTCGTTACCCAAAATATTCGCCGCGATCGCTCCTGCTAAATTTCCCAAAAACGATCCCAACGGTAGGGGTAAATCTAATTTGGCGCTCATACTAGCTAGAGCAAAAAAGGCATCTCCCGCACCTGTGGTATCTTTGACTTGTTGTGTCATGGCTGGGGTAACTTCCATCTCTCCGTTGGCTTGAATTGCCAAAGAACCCGCAGCCCCCAAAGTTAACCAACCTTGTTGCGCCCCTAGATGGTATTGCAAACGTTTTAATAACTCGTCCCGATTCCCGTAGCGATTAGAAAAAGCGAGACGAATTTCTTGCTCGTCTATACAAAAGCTATCGGCTCGTTGATACTTACTAATCAAGTTGTAACCGTAATTTGCACTGTTTGTTTGACAATTCAAAGCGAGGAATGGTGCTTGGGTTTGAATCAATTCGATGGCAGATGCATCAATCAGTCCATGACCGTAATCTGCCAAAATTACTAAATCGCAATTTTTTAGTAACTTCTCCCAAGAATCCAACAGTTTTTGGCGTTCTTCGGTTACTAATCCCTCTTCGTCCATAGAGTTGATCGCAAATAGTTGCGTATAACCCTTTGTTGCTCCTTGTTGTTCAATATAACGACGCTTGGTGACAGTGGAATAATTCTCTGCACACTGCAAATTTAGATGCAGCGAACCATTCACATGATTGGCAATTAAGCGATGCACATCTGGTTCGCTACCAATGGCGCTAGCTAGAGTCACTGACTTGGCAAAACTAGACAGATGGCGAGCGATCGCAAAGACTCCCCCCAAATGCTGTTCCTTTTTCAGAAAGCGAGTTGCAGGCGCCCTGCCTTTGGAAGTTAGCCCTTGAACAGTACAGTGAACAAACTCATCAATAATAATATCGCCAAGTACTAAAACATTGAGATGCTGCATTGCATCTACAGCATTTGTAATCTGCTCAAAACTATACTGCTGACTAAAATCGCTGGCGTAATGTTTTAATTCTGAAGGGAGAACATCAAGATAATTATTAATTAACCGCGTTGAGCTAAAAGTAATTTCTTGGGTATAGCGAATGTCACCGCCATAAGCTCTAACTTGGGCAATTTCTTTGTCAATATTGTGGGTTACATCTTTTTCGGTCTGTGCATATTCATCACCCTTGCAATAAATATGCGGACGTACTTTTTCAATTACTTCTAAAGCTGTTACCGCCGGAGTTAAAATCACGTAATCAACACAAGCTAAAGCAGCGATGGAACTCACACGCAATTCATCAGAAAATATTGGTCTTCCGGGGCCTCGGTTAATGTAGGGAGTCGCAGTTAAAGAGACTACTAACAAATCTCCCATTGCTTTGGCTGCTTGCAGGTGAGCAATGTGTCCGGGGTGCAGCAAATCAAATACACCATTGCAGAGAACGATTTTGCGCCCCTGTTCTCGGTAGATAGCAAACACCTCTGCACAGGTTTCAAAGTCAAGGCTTTTTTCAGTACCGATTGCTAGTTTCATGGAATCCTAAATTTTACGGCAATTACATTCAGGTAATTTGTGTAGAACTTGCATAAGTTTAAGATGCTTGAATTTCATGAAAACTTACATAGTTATTTGCATCTCTACTAGGTAAAGCACCTTTCACTAAGCCATCTATAATGCAGTGGCAGATACATAAATGCATAATTTCTGCAAAACCATAAGACATAGTTGGAACATAAAAATTTAGATGTCCCATTTGACGCAAAGGATTATTTGTTTGAAAGGCTGAAAGTGTAATTACATGGCAATCCATCTTTATTGCTTGGCGAACACCTGCGAGGATGTTTTCTGATTGCCCAGAACTACTAATTGCAAATAAAATATCTCCAGATTGGGCAAATGTAGAGATTGGCTTGCTGAATACTTGTTCGTAACCAAAGTCATTACTAATGCAGGTGATTAAAGCACTATCATTAAAAGCGATCGCTGGAATATTACCGTTGCGCCAGAAGTCAATGGCTTGATGACTAGCTACAGTTGCACTCCCTCCATTTCCAATGAAAATAACTTTTCGCTGCTGTTGATGTTGCTGATTTATTAAATCAGCAGCTAGGTTAATCCCGTGAGAATTTGAAAAATATTTGCCTTGGCAATCTGTTACCTGAAATTTTTCTCCAAGATTAGCTAGTTGGCTAAAGTAATCAGTAGAAAATGAGTATAGTTGCTGCTGTACTGAAGGCATTGATTTTACCTAGAATTACATTTCTGATCTGAGCAAATCTTTTTTATTTTTACTAAAATAAAAAAGATTTTATTATACTTAGTTAATTTTTTAATAAAAAATTAAACTAATTTTTCACAAGCAAATAATAAAATTAAAATTGCAGCCATTTTTGAATTTACACAAATATTTAACATTTTCAATCGATGGCAACTATATTAAACCTCAAGAATTACTTAGTTGACACTGGATTTTTATTTGTTAAAGTAGACAAATTAAATCTGATAGCCAGGCATAAAGCTTGTTTGACATGCCGAACTTTTTTGCATGAATTTCATTAGCTTTAAATTCATGTCACTTTCAAAAAAGCATTGGACAGAAGCATTTTTCAAAACTTAATAAATCACACATACTTTCAAGATTAATTACACTCATTAATTTTTCTAATGATACGTTCTGAGTTTAGCAGTGTTTACTGATGTGGCAAAGATTGACTTCTATGTAATGCAGAAGTAGGGTTGCGAAGTCTATGGTGCTTGAGTATAAGAGGGTTTCAAAAATTAGTGTTTTAATACTATCTTATTTTTGCATTCAAAATGCAATAGTAAATTCGGACACTTAAGACAGTTAAGCGGACAGTTAAGACAGTTAAGACAGTTAAGACAGTTAAAAACAGGCATTACATTGAAATTACCAAGAAAATTTATGCCATACAAAGTTTTTTTGTAAAATGTAAACAGATTGTAATACTAATTGCGTTTGACAGATGTATGCAAACAGGTATAATGATGAATCAGAGCATAAAAATAAATTGAAAACTGATTATTTCGCAGGTTTTTCCACTAGTTGTTTAAATTAGATAAAGATTTTTCGCCTCTGTTTGCTGACTAAATCTGAGAATTGTTACTGAATTTAAATATTGAGGTAAATAGAATCGGCAACGTCTTCATTCAGGAGTAATAGTGGCTAAATTTTTATTTGTGACCGACTTAGATCACACTTTAGTCGGTGACGATGTAGCTTTAAATAAATTAAATCAATGGCTACACGAGCAACGCCAAAATTACGGTACAGTTATTGCCTATACTACAGGGCGATCGCTACCTCTTTATCAACAATTAATTGCCCAAAAAGAACTCTTAGAACCTGATGTATTAATGTTGGCGGTTGGTACAGAAATATACTATCCAGGTAGCAATAACCCTGATGAAGAATGGGCGACCAAAATCTCCCAAGGTTGGAACCGAGAAATAATAGTAGAGGTAGCAAAACGGTTTCCTTGCCTTGTCCTCCAACCTCCCACAGAACAGACTGACTTCAAAATTACCTATTACACCTGCCTACAGGGATTATATGTTACAGCTCCCCATTTAAAGGCAATTCTCCAGAGTCAAGGCATAGCAGTGCAAATGGTAGACTCTTATGATGGCGGATTTTTAGACATATTGCCTGCATCCGCAAATAAAGCTTCAGCGGCTATTTTTGTGCAACAACTTTTGGGCTTTACCGATGAAGAAACTGTGATTTGTGGAGATTCAGGTAACGATTTGTCCATGTTTCAAAATATGCATTGTCCCGCCATTATCGTGGGTAATGCTCGGTTAGAAATATTAAACTGGCATGAAAATTCTCCACCAGGAAAACGCTATCTAGCAAAAAGTAATTTTGCAACTGGAATTTTAGAGGGATTAGAATACTTGGGATTTTATAGAGGATGATTGAAATGAAAACTATTGTTTATCAATCCTATCGCGGAGATGAAACACCAGCTTGGCTGGAAACCTGTATGCAAACAGTAAAAAATTGGGCAGAATTGAAGGGTTTTGATTACCAGAGAGAAGATAATTTTTTTGACTATGTTCCAGATTGGTATATAGAGAAAGCCCAAGGAAAAATTAACGTCATTGCAGACCTAGCTAGGCTAGAAATAGCTAGAAAGTTTCTTGAACAAGGATACGAAAAAACTATTTGGATGGATGCTGATATTGTAGTTTTCGATCCTGAAAAATTAACGATTGACACTACAGAAAACTATTTACTATGCCGTGAAGTCTGGTTAGATACAGCAGATAATATCAACTTAGGAGAAGGGCCTTTATTCTGTATCAGCAAAGCCACTAACTCATTGGTCTATTTTGAGCAAAATAATAGTTTCTTGGATTTTTATATATATGCCTGTAAATCAATCATGAAAAATCAAACAGGCAGGTTGTCTAGACTAGCTGTTAGCACAACATTTTTAACTAATCTTGATGAAATTATGGAATTACCTGTTTTCCCAAACATGGGGCTTTTTAGCCCTATTCTCATGCATGGACTTATGGAAGAAGAAAAATCAATTATTCAGTTGTATGTAGAATCATTAAAATCACCTGTTTATGCTGCTAACTTATGTTTCTCTTTTAGAAAGAAATCCTATAAAGGGATAATAGTGACAGATGAATTCTTCGATCGAGTAATTGATAAATTGATACGTACTAAGGGAGAAACGATTAATCGCTACTTCTCTCCCACCCTCATAGATTATAGATGATGGCTGCACTTATTAACACACCGGAATAATAGCAATATGCTTTTTTTCTATTAGTTGAAGAATAAAAGATATAACTAAATAATTAGTTAATAATCCATTTTTTTACCAAATATTTATGACACCCACTCGCAAAATAGCCGTAATTGGAAGTAATTCATTTTCTGGTAGTGACTTCATTGATTTGTTATTGGAAGATGACAAAAATGAAGTAATCGGTATTAGCCGTTCGCCCGAAAAAAGTAAACTATTTCTTCCTTATCTACAACATAACAGCCCTCGATTTGAGTTTCATCAACTGGACTTAAACCGAGATATGGCGAAGATTCTTCAGGTACTTGATGATTTTGCACCTGAATACATCGTCAATTTTGCCGCACAGAGTGAAGTCGGCCCTAGCTGGGTCAATCCCGACCATTGGTTCCAAACCAATACAGTGTCGTTGGCTCAATTAATTAATCACTTAAAAGACCAAAAATATCTACGTCGCTACTTTCATATTTCCTCTCCAGAAGTTTATGGAACTTGCCAAGGTATTGTCACCGAATCTGCTCCTTTAAATCCTTCTACACCATATGCAGCCTCTAAAGCAGCCGCCGATTTATTGCTTTTTACCTATTATAAAAACTTCCAATTTCCTTTAGTTATGGTTCGCTCTACCAATGTTTATGGAGCTTACCAGCAACTATTTAAAATCATTCCTCGTTCAGTAATTTATCTGAAATTGGGTAAGACAATTGAACTGCATGGTGGTGGATATGCGAAAAAATCTTACATTCATATCCGCGATATTTCCAGAGGGGAACTCCTCGTCATGGAACAAGGTAAAATCGGAGAAATTTATCATCTTTCACCTGACCAAGGTTACGCTGTGCGAGATGTAGTTCAAAATATTTGTGAAGCCATGAATTGCTCTTTTACAGACTCTACTGTGAGCGTAGCAGAACGAATAGGTCAAGATGCAGCGTATATAATTGATTCCACTAAAGCCAGAACTGAATTAAGCTGGTTCCCCCAAGTATGTCTAAATGATGGCATTACTGGAGTTGTAAATTGGGTAGATACTTATTGGAATGAGATTCAGCAACAGTCACTAGAATATATTCATCAGCCGTAATAAGAAACTGGTAACTAGGGATTGGGGATTAGGCTTTTAATAGAAAAATTAACATTTTGGCTTACCTCAAAGTTAGAGTGTAGTTCCAGTAGCCAATCCCAAAACAGGGAATATTTCAACCACAATCATCAAGTAATTCATGCAGATTAATACACCTGATTGGGTCAAACATGCAGTTTTCTACCAAATATTTCCTGACCGTTTTGCTCGGAGTGTTCCAGCACACCAAAGTTGGTTACTGAATGTACCCTTAGAAGATTGGAATGCTCCGCCTACATTTAATGGTTATAAAGGAGGAAACCTTTGGGGGATAATTGAAAAACTAGATTATTTACAAGATTTAGGGATTAATGCGATTTATCTCAATCCCATTTTTACCTCTGCTAGTAATCATCGCTATCATACCCTTGATTATTATCAAGTAGATCCCTTATTAGGGGGTGAAGAAGCATTTACAAATCTCCTCAAAGAAGTTCACCGCCGTAATATTAAACTGGTGTTAGATGGAACTTTTAATCATGCTAGCAGAGGCTTTTATTTTTTCAATGATATTTTAGAGAATGGTCAAAATTCTCCTTGGTTTGATTGGTTCAAAATTGAAGGTTGGCCTATCTCACCCTATGATGAATCTCTCCCTGCTAATTATGCTTCTTGGTGTGGCTTTCGTGCTTTACCAGAATTGAATACCAATAATCCAGGTGTACGCGAATATATTATGCGCGTAGGCGAACATTGGATTAAACTTGGTGCAGATGGTTGGCGTTTAGATTCAGCAGATTACATCAAAACACCTGGATTTTGGCAAGAGTTTCGCGACCGAGTAAAGGCAATTAATCCCGAAGCATATATAGTTGGAGAAATTCCAATGGAGGCCACTGAGTGGTTAGATGGGACACAATTTGATGGCGTGTCGAGTCTGCCTTTTCTTAACGCTACCACAGCTTTTATTGTCGGCGATCGCCAAGTCAAAGGTCATTTAGAATTTTATGCACCACCACCACCTTCCGATGCTGCTGAATATGGGGAAAAAATTAATGAATTGATACAACTTTATCCTTGGGAAATTCAGCTAACTCAACTTAACGGGATCAACAATCACGATACAGCTAGATTAATTGATGTTGCCGGAGGCGATCGCCCCAGTTTATATTTATCAACGTTACTATTATTAACTTTCCCCGGCGCACCTTATATATATTACGGCGATGAAGTTGGTTTGACTGGCGGTTACGATCCTGATTGTCGCAAAGGTTTCCCCGACGAACAAGAGTGGGATCGAGATATTCTAGAGTTTCATCGTCAATTAATTAAACTGCGTCTTTCTCATCCAGCATTACGAATTGGCGAATATCAAACTTTATATGCCCAAGGACAAGTTTACATTTTTGCGCGGATATTAGAAACAGAAGTTTTAGTAATTGCTGTTAATGCTGGTAATGAAACAGCAAAAGTTAGTATTCAGCCTTCATTATCTTCGCAACCTCATCAAGTATTATTCACCTATGGTTCTGGCGAAGCAAATTGGAGTGGCGAAACAACACAAACAAGTCTCAATTTTATACTTGCACCGCGCAGTGGATTAATTTTGGGCTAATTTTAATATGAACTATAATCACTCATTACTGTTAGCAACTGACCTCGATGGCACTTTTTTAGGTGGCTCTGAACAAGAGCGATCGCAATTTTATCAATATATTCACGAACAGCGCGATCGCATTCTTTTAGTATATGTAACCGGCAGAGAACTTGACCGAGTTAGCGAACTATATGAAGACCCAAACATTCCGCAACCCGACTACATTATTGCTGATGTCGGAACCACAATTGTAGATGGGGAAACCTTCGAGCCTATTTCTGTTTTGCAAGACTGGGTAGCACAAACTTGGGGAAATGCTAACGAAAAAGTCAAAGCTTTATTAGCCAATGAACCCGGATTAAAATTACAGTCTGTTAATCCCGACTATCGTGTATCTTACTACTATGAACCTGAATCATTGCAACCTCAAACCATTCAAAAAGTAATTGATGCTGGATTTGATACCATCCTTTCCCATGACATGAGATTAGACTACTATTATTTTGATGTCATGCCAAAAGGAGTTTCTAAAGGCCCAACCCTCCTAAGATTTTTGGCAGAAATGAATTTTAATTATGATGACACAGTTACTTGTGGAGACACCCTCAACGATTTCTCATTATTTGAGACAGGTTTAAAGGGTATTGCTGTGGGAAATTCCGAACCCAGATTAGTTGAGAAAATTCAAACAATGGAGAACGTTTATTATAGTCCCTATCCTGGGGTGATGGGTATTTGGGATGGTCTCAAGAAGTATGGCAAAAATTAAAAATAATTAAATAATTTCTGGGATTTTCCCGAATGTTAAAATCATCTCCTAATGTAAAGGAAGTATCTAGTATTATACGTGGCTATATGCCCGTATTAAATGGCTATCGTGGCATAGCTATTTTGTTAGTTTTTCTGCGTCATTGTATTTCCGAACCTGCTGCTGAACACGTTAACTTTGTAGAAAAAGTTTACGCAAAATTGATGTTTTTAGGTTGGTGTGGAGTCGATGCTTTTTTTGTTCTTTCTGGATTTCTGATTACAGGAATCCTCCTTGATAGCCGCGAAAAACCGAATTATTTCAAAAATTTTTATGCCAGACGAATGCTCAGAATATTTCCCGCTTACTATGTTTTCTTGAGCATTTTTTTAGGAATAATACATCCGCTAATTCGGAGTTATGAATCTCTAAATCATATAGATAGTAGCCAAATTTGGTATTGGTTTTACCTACAAAACTGGTACATGATATTTCAAAAAGACTTTCTGGTTGGGCCAATCAGCCATCTTTGGAGTTTAGCTGTTGAAGAACAATTCTATCTTATCTGTCCGGCGCTGATTTATTTTTTGCCTCGCAAGCTCTTAAACTGGTTTTTTGGAACAGTCATTTTGTCTGCGGTCTTTTTTCGCAGTTGGTTGTTATTAACTCATCCTTTAACTGATAACCTTTTTAGTAGTATATTCGTTAATCCTGTCTGTCGTGTGGATGCTTTAGCGATAGGTTCTTTGATAGCCTTGTGGATGCGTTCAGATAGAATACTTCCTCGGCTATTATCGATTTCGCCAATACTTCTGATTGTGAGTGCTATTAGTTTGGCCATTATAGAAATCACTCAAGGAGGACTTGATACATTAAATCCATTGCTTGAATCAATCGGCTTTTCTATACTAGCTATCTTCTTTGGTTCGCTGTTAATTTTGTCCGTCACACAATCAGAAAATAGCCTTTTGGTCAAATGCCTAAGTTGGTCGCCGCTACAAGGATTAGGTACTATTAGTTACGGATTTTACATTTATCATTTTCCTATATTGTGGATGTTTTGTGAGAGGATTTATGAATACATGGGTCACTCTTTTATCGTGGGACATTTAGCTACTGTGTTATTTTGTGGAGTGTTGACATTAGCTGTCTCACTTGTCAGTTGGTATTGTTTAGAGCAACCTATCCTTCGTCTCAAGACTTATTTTTCATCAAACCCGGAAAATAACTTGAGTTCTGGTGTTAATGCTTGAAAAATGATTGCGGCAATCCTAAATCTAAAATGCAAAATAATATAAACTACAAAAATCAATGACTGTAACAAAACTCCGTTTTCCCATTGACTTAGATGCTTACAAACAGTTGAAATTAGATCCGACTAATTCAACTTTGACGAATCAACAACGAGAAACGTTGAAAGCTAATATTCAACTTTGCCGAGATACTATTGTTTTCTTTACAGCCATAGCAGCAGCAAAAGGTGTAGGCGGTCATACAGGAGGAGCTTATGATACAGTTCCCGAAGTGATGATTTTAGATGCTTTCTTTCGGGAATCGGCAGATAAATTTGTGCCGATTTTCTTCGATGAAGCAGGACACAGAGTCGCCACACAATATTTAATGGCTACTTTACATGGGGATCTTGATGTGGAAGAATTGCTGCATTATCGAGAACCCTATTCTAAACTGCTTGCTCATCCAGAACGAGGACGCACTCCTGGCGTGAAATTTAGCGCCGGTAGATTAGGACATTTGTGGCCTTATGTGAATGGAGTTGCGATCGCCAATCCCCAACAAGTAGTATTCTGTCTAGGATCGGATGGTTCGCAGCAAGAAGGAAATAACGCCGAAGCCGCACGTTTAGCCGTCGCCAAGAATCTCAATGTCAAATTAATTATTGACGATAACAATTCCACTTGTAGCGGATATCCTTCAGATTATTTACCAGGCTACGATGTCAGTCAAACCTTAGCAGGACACGGATTAACTGTACTAATAGGACAAGGCGAAGATTTAGATGATTTGTATAGTCGTCTGTGTGAAGCAGCTACCACAAACGGCCCAGTAGCAGTTGTGAATAAACGTCCCATGTGTCCTGGTATTGCTGGGGTAGAAGGTACGCCATTTGGTCATGATGCATTATCGCCTGATTTGGCGATCGCATATCTCGAAACTCGCGGACACACTCAAGCGGCTAATTATCTCAAAGGAATTGTTGCATTCAAAGCAAGCTACACCTTTACGGGTTCTAGCAGCAAAACTCGCCATATTTTTGATGCTACCGTCGTTTCAATTCTCAGTGGGATGACTCCAGCCGAACGCCAAGAAAAGGTAATGTGCATTGATAGCGATTTAGGAGAATCTTGCGGGATTAACAAAATTAGTCAAGCCTATCCAGAAATTTTCTATCACGGCGGTATCATGGAACGCGGAAACTTCGCGGCGGCGGCGGGGTTTGGGATGGAAAAGGGAAAACAAGGCATTTTCAGCACCTACAGCGCCTTTTTAGAAATGTGCATTTCCGAAATCACAATGGCACGGCTGAATAAATCTAACGTTCTGTGCCAATTTTCCCACAGTGGCATAGATGAATTAGCAGACAACACCTGCCATTTTGGTCTGAATAACATGTTTGCAGACAACGGCTTAGAAGACGGCTACGAAACCCGTCTGTATTACCCAGCCGATGGCGGACAAATGAAAGCCTGTGTAGAAACTATATTCCATCAACCTGGTTTAAGGTTTCTCTTTTCCAGCCGTTCCCCAGTCCCCGATATCCTCGATACTGAGGGCAAACCTTTGTTTGGAGAAAGCTATACCTTTGTTCCTGGCAAAGATGACGTGATACGCGAAGGTACAGCCGGCTACATCGTCAGTTTTGGCGAAGTACTTTATCGCGCCTTGAATGTAGTAGAAAACCTCAAGCAACAAGGCATTGATGTCGGCTTAATTAACAAGTCAACCTTAAATATGGTTGATGAAGAAATCATAGCAAAGATTAGTTCCACACCCTTTGTTTTAGTTGTGGAATCCTTGAATCGTCGCACAGGTTTAGGAATTCGTTTTGGTTCCTGGTTACTAGAGAGAGGTTTCTCTCCCAAATATGCATACATGGGTACCCATCAAGAAGGATGTAGTGGAGTATGGGAACAATTACCGAATCAAGGTATTGATGCTATTGGAATTATGAACCAAGTCAAAAAGCTGCTTGGTTAGATGTTAAGTATTTTTAGATCCCTAACTTCTTGAAGAAGTCGGGGATCTAAATATATCAAGTTACAACTTCCACAACACCAAAAATTACCATCATGATTCGGGTGGTAATAGGCCTGACTTTTCACGACAAGTTCTCAAACCGCGAAACAACGTGATTTTTTCCAGAGGTTAATTCTCAATAGCTCTAAGTTAATGAAAATAGCTAAGGTAAAAATTAGGGTTTGAGAAAAGCTCAAAATGGCATTTTTCAGATGCCGTGAAAAGTTAGAGCAATAGGTCTTGTGGCGCATATACATCGCGGTAGAAGGTTAGTTGTTCGCTCTTGTAGTAACAACCACCCCGATGTCCCCGGCGTATCCAGACAACTAATCCTTTGGAAGCAGTTTCATTTGTCGCATTGTCCACACACTTCCATTCAAAGTGAACAAATTCACGCCAAAAAAAGACAATCGGCCAGCACATTGTCACTCCAGGCTGTGAAAGCAATGCCCACCAATGTGTCTCTCGGTCTTTTTGCTCTTCCGTACCAACAAAGGGGCCATCTTGGCATAAATAAACCAAGTTTTTATGATACTCACCACTTAAGATATTGTTTCCTCTGTCTCCTCCTGTTCTCAAAGCTGCACAATGGGTTGGCCACCAATCCTTGTTTTCTTTTTCGATTTGCGCCCAGGTATAATTATTATCTACTGGTGGAACTTCATCTTCTTTCAGACTAACGAAATATTCTCCCTTTTCAAGTAATTCTTCCTGTTTCTCTGGGGAAATAAGTCCAGGTTTTGAAAAGTCTGCCTCTAAGCCCCAATACGTGTAATAATTGACTGGCTTTTGAAGTCTTAATTGTCTTAATTGCTCAAATTGATCCGCCATGTTCTTAATTCCTTCGACGAAAAATATTTAATGCTTAAATTGCAACAGTTTATTCTGGCTAAAAAGCAGAAAGGAGAAAGCTGGCAATAGAAAATTTGCTGTTCTCAAAGCCTGCACTAGGAACGAAAGAAAATCAAGGTTATTTAATAACCCTTATTCTTGTTTAAACAAATATTTTTTCCTTAACTAGAATTATGTATGAATACAGATATCAAAAAAAAATACTTAAAGTCAAGGACAGTTAAGAGAAATCTGCGGACAGTTAAGACAGTTAAGACAGTTAAGACAGTTAAGACAGTTTTTAAGAGAAATACATGCTCTACAATCCTTGCTATATAAAGGATTTAAAAATTTTAGCCCCATCAATTTGGTTGTGATTCTAAATAATTCCAGTTGCTAATTAATTGATGGGAGGGATTGGGATAAAATTATTTCAAGGGTTATCGCTACCGCTTAAAGCATTAATTTTTGTGTTTACTTTTCAACAAGCATTTTTAGATAATTTAAATTAAATATAGAAGACTACAATTTACTTAATTTTGGCTCCACTTGGATGCTAATGCAGGTCGTAACAACAATAAAGTTAGTCAAATGATCGAAGTAGCTTTCCTTGACCGCGATGGTGTTATCAATGTTGATTACGGCTATGTTTTTAAACGCGAGCAGTTTGAATTTATTGATGGTCTGTTTACCATCTGTCGTCTATTGCACGATTTAAATTATGAATTGATTGTAATTACTAATCAGTCAGGCATTGCTCGTGGTTATTATTCCGAACAGGATTTTTTAGACCTAACTGCATGGATGTGCGAACAATTTAAAAAACAAGGTGTACCATTGCTTGATGTATTTTATTGCCCGCATCATCCCGAAGCTGCCATATCTAATTACCGTCAAAAATGCCGATGTCGTAAACCATCCCCAGGAATGATTGAGCAGGCTTGTGAAAAATATCCAATAGACCTGCAAAACTCAATCTTGATTGGTGATAAAATATCTGATATGGAAGCTGCTAAAGCAGCAGCGATCGGTAAATTTTATTTACTTAGTCAAGAAATTGTTGAAGAACAATTAATAGTCTCGGCTCGGCTGGATAATTTACTCCAACTCAGCTATTTCATTTAAAAATAATTTATGTACCCACGCCTATAAGATAAATATAGTAGGGTGCGTTACGGCGCAGCCTAACGCACCGCTAATTCTGATTTAACATAAATTTATTTATTAAACATTCATAGAATTTCCATCAATTCCTACTAAAAAATAACAAGATTACTTCGTTGCTGCAACTTCAACTCAGAAGGCTATAGTCAGATGAATAAACCTTGGCGCTATTTACAAGAATTTTTGATATTTAAATTAATATATCCTGCTTTATTAAAATATATTAATGAGCATCTCATCACCCCAACAGATGAGATGGAAAAAGATAAAAGGGAAAATAACATTCCCAAATTAGAAGCAGAATATCAGCAATTACCTCTTCTTCGGTTTATTTATTCAATTTTATTTAATTATCTTCATCAAAATTTAATTTCCAGGATAGATTTGCTCGAACAATCTCAAGCTGAGAATAATCTTTATCAATTAAAGTATGAAGAAATTATTCAGATTAAACCAGCTATCAGCTATCAAAAAATTCCGTCCGCATTTAGAGCAAAAGAAGGTAAATTTGAATTTACTAATCCTTTCGCTGCGGTTGTCAAAAATATAGAATTATTTGGGATTCATGCTATTGGATTTACAGAAGATAAAAAAATTATCTTAGAAACAGCTTTAGATAGAGTAGATGTTTTAGAACATACTGCCATTTCCACACTGAGACAAGGTTTTAATTCTCAATATCTTACACCAGTTGGGAATATAGAGCATATAGATTTAGCTTGTTCCCTAGTTCATTATTGGAGTCCTTTATATGCCCATTGGATATATGAGGCTTTAACTCGATTAGAAGTGCTTGAATATTATTCTCAAAAAACAGGCAAAAAACCAAAATTAATTATCGATAAAAACCCTCCACCTTGGGAAACTCGTTCTCTCGAATTGATGGGTTATCGTCCAGAAGATTATATCGAATGGAATGGAACTAGAGCGAAAATTAACGAATTAGTTATTTGCTCTAAACGACGGGAAGGAGGACGTATTTCCATCAAAGCTTGTCATTGGTTAAGAGAACGTATTTTGAGTAATGTCGATACTTATGCAAATCCAAACCTGTTTTTGAGTCCGAAGATTTTTATTTCCCGGAGAAAAGCCAATACTCGGCGCATTCTGAATGAAGAAGAAGTAATAAATACTTTAGCTAAAATGGGTTTTGTTCCTTATGTTCTTGAAGATTTAGATTTTGCAGATCAAGTGAGATTATTTGCTCAAGCTGAATTTATTATTGCTCCTCATGGGGGTGGAGTCACAAATATTATTTTCTCCAAAAATTTAAGTTTAATTGAGCTTTTTGGCCAGAAAATTAGCCATTTTTATTACACAGTGGCTCAAGGGTTAGGATTTGATTATACTTGTATGTTTTGTGAATCAAAAAATGAAGATATTATTATTAATTGTGAGGATTTAAACAAAATTATTTATAGAATGAGCAAAGTGTAATAATCTTAAATTTTAAACTTGCAGTACGCAGTGGATTAATCTTAGTTAAACTAATAAAAACAAAGCAGAACAACCTAAATAGTTTATTCTTAAAGTAAATTTATGATTCAAAGCAGGTATTTAAAAAATATATCATTTTCATTAAAACCATTAATTATATTTTCTTTAAGTTTAATCTTTATGTTTTTTTTAATTTTATCTACTGGATTATTAAATACAGTTTTTCCCTATTCGGATACACCTCAAAACCATGATGAGACTAGTCTGAAATGGAAATATTTCACTGAGCATAAAGATGATTATGATATTATTTTCATCGGGGGAAGCGCTACACATTTTGGAGTTATTCCAAAATTGTTTGATGAATTTATGGTAAAAGAAGGTAGCAATATAAAATCTTTTAATTTTGGTATTCAAGGTGCAAATGCATCACAAGTTGATTTTTATTTACAAAAGATTCTGGCTATAAAGCCAGCAAATTTAAAGTGGATATTCCTAGACTGTGCGCTTGATTTGTACATAGTTGAATTTCCTAGATCTCTTACAGATATTTACTGGCACACTCCTCAAAAAACCATAGAAAGTTTTCAATTAACTCTTGAAACTAATGAAAGCTGGAAAACGAAAGCTAAAAAAATATATGTTAATTTTCAAAGCTTTGTTTACCGATGGCTAGGTATTGCTAGGGTTTCTAATTGGTGGAATGAAAAAATATTAAGTTTAAGTTTAACAAAAACAGACTCATTAGGTTCATTATCAGCAACATCTGAGGATAAAATTATCGAAGAATCTGGATATTATGCAATAGATTGGAGAGAAGACTTTGATAATTGGAAGAAAAGATTCTTTAACGTAGAAAAATCTAATAAATATCAAAAAGATTTACAAGAAGAGTTAGCAAAAATAAAAAATTTCAGCCAAACAAATATGTTAATAAGAGATAAAAATTCTCATGCCCAGGGAATAAAAATTGTTAAAACAATTGTTTCACGAATTGAACACCAAAATGAACATGTTTCAAAAAAAATTGAGCCTATATTTGTTATTCCTCCAACTTTAGAGGCTAATTACAATCATTCTGCTATTATACAAGCATATAATTTAGGATATATTTCTACCTTATTTGCTTTTAATAAACCCAACATTTTTGCTAATTTATTTCAACTCGATAGAAGAGTCGATGCTGCACATCTAAATCACCAAGGAGCTAAGGAATACACGTTGTCTCTAGCAGAAGAATTTTCTCAGCATCTTAAAAATCCAACAAAAATTTAATATTTATATTTATATATGGTCTTTACAGAATTTCGTTTTCTTTTTTTCTTCCTTATCGTTTTCTGCATCTACTGGGGTTTACAGCAATCCAATCATCGTAAATTTTGGTTACTACTTTGTAGTTTTATTTTTTATAGTGCTTGGGATTGGCGTTTTCTTTTCCTGTTATTGTTCTCGACAGTGATTGACTACTTTGTCGGTTTGATGTTGTCTAGACCACAGCTTGATTTTTCAATAACAGGACAAGAAATTCAAAAAAGTAAAGCAATACAGTACGGAGAAACGAAGAACAGATGGATAAATGTATTTTCTTGGAATGCACTGCTGAGTAAACCGCTAAATCGGCATCAACGTCTAGGATGGTTGATACTCAGCTTAGTTGCAAATCTAGGTTTATTAGGATTTTTTAAATATTATAATTTTTTTGCTGATTCTGCCTCACAGTTATTAAATTTTTTAGGTTTACCTATTAGTATTAAATCCCTTCAAATCATTTTGCCAGTAGGGATTAGTTTTTACACTTTTCAAACTTTAAGCTATTCGATTGATGCATATCTTGGTAAACTCAAACCTATTAGAAGTTTTTGGGATTTTGCTTTATTTGTAACTTTCTTCCCTCAACTGGTTGCAGGCCCTATTGTCCGTGCATCTACTTTTTTGCCTCAATTACTAACCCCAAAAAATCTAAACGATGTTGATGTTCGAGGATTTTTAACACTATTTTTAGTAGGATATTTTAAAAAAGCTTGTATTTCCGATAATCTTTCTCCTCTAGTAGATCAATATTTTACAAACCCAGAAAATTATACCGCTTTAAGCTGTTGGATTGCTGTTATCTCTTTCGCAGTACAAATATACTGCGACTTTTCTGGCTATTCAGATATGGCGATCGCCTGTGCAGGTTTACTGGGATACAAGCTACCTCTGAACTTTAATTTTCCCTACTTTTCCAGTAGTGTCACTGATTTGTGGCAACGTTGGCATATTACCCTCTACAGTTGGCTTCGAGATTATGTCTATTTTCCTTTAATGGTCGCGCTAAGAAAAAGTCAACGAATAGAACTGGTTGCCTACGGAAATCTTTTTATTACGATGCTCCTATCAGGACTCTGGCATGGAGCAGCTTGGCATTTTGTCGTTTGGGGAGGATTGAATGGAATTGCTTTAATTGTTCACAAGCAATGGTCATTTTGGGTTGCTCCCTACAAGTGGTTACTACCTTTAAGAAACATGATAGGTATCCCCCTGACTTTTTACTGGTTTTGTGCCTCTTCAATTTTGTTTCGGAGTAACGATTTAGCGACTGCTATGCAAGTGGGGAAATCCTTTATATTCTTAAATTCTCCTGGTTTTCAAAACTTAAACATCCAAGTTGCATGGATTTTTTTACCTTTAATCATAATGCACTGGGCAGCCTATAAACTTGACGGAATTGATTGGTGGCAAAAAATTCCCAACTGGAGTTTTGCAGCTTTATTTGGAGTGTTAGTTTCAGTAATACTTCGGTTTGCAGCAATGAGTCCTCAACCCTTTGTCTACTTTCAGTTTTAATTGTTTGAAATGATGTTTCCCAACTTTTGAAAATGTAGTTTTATAATTCAGTTAAAATACTATGGAAATCGAGCAAAAAAAGAATAACACCATATACGATCGAGATCCGAGCAGCGTAGATTGTGAAGTCAGTCTCAATGAATATTTTTTGAAAAAACTTATATCTCCCAAAGCCTACGTTACAACTCCTGCGGAATATTGCACTAATTTTAAGATTAAGAAAGGAGAGCTTTTAATTGAGCTTTCTTATGCTAATAACCCAGGAAATATTCAAACTTGGGTTGAAGTATCTGGAGGAGCTAACGCTGATTTTGATTGGCATGGATTACAGGAAGATTGGTTAATATTATTGCAAGGCTCACATAGTGTTGAAGTTATTGAGCTACCAAACATTGATTTAAAATCGGTATACGAAGATGTGATATATTTAAAATCAAAAAAAAAGCCTATTACGCTTGCTAGTCTTCGAGTTACTAACTATCGAAGTTACGAAGAACTTAAAGAAGCTGGGCTAACTAGAGTAATTGAATTATCCTCTTCACCAGAATTGAGTGTTAATAATATTCCGATTGTGGTTATTCCTCAGGGAGTGTTTCACTCTGCTATAACATCTAATCGCTGCTTAATGCTGAACTTAGGAAAAAAATTTGGCATATCTAGTAATTACAGAGAGTATAGTAAGTTAGAATATCAAACATATGCAAGATAAATCTATTCGGTATAAATAAAAAATCACGAGAGAGCTTTTGTTAGGAATTAATTATAGACCACGTAGATCATAAATACTTTTTAGGAAAGTAAGCATGGCATATTTACTCCAACACTTATTAGAAATAAATGCCAGAAATTATTCAGAGAAAGAAGCTGTAATTTATAAAAATCAAAGTATAACTTATCAACAGCTAGATAAAGTTTCTAATCAGTTAGCCCGTGTTCTTAATGATGCCGGAATAGGCAAGGGCGATCGCGTTGGTATTTGTCTAAACAAATCCATCGAAGCAGTAATAACTATTTACGGCATACTGAAAGCTGGCGCTGCCTATGTTCCTATAGATCCATTAGCTCCAGTTAAGCGCCTGAGATTCTTGATTGAAGATTGCGAGCTAAAAGCTCTGGTGACTACTAGCCCAAAGCTTACCAAACTCTATGAAGACGTAACAGATAATAATTTTTTTCAATATCTACAATGCGTCATTCTCCAAGATTTAGGTATACCAGAAAGTGAAAGTGAGCTTTTCCCAACAAATATAGTTACATGGCAAGAGGTATTGCGATCGCCTGACTCTCCTTTATCGCCAACTGCTCTGATTGACCAAGATTTAGCTACTATCATGTACACTTCAGGTTCAACTGGCAAACCAAAAGGGGTAATGATTAGTCATCGAGCTTTGCTGACTTCTGTTAACTGCTTTTATCAAGGTTTTGATGTCCAGCCTACCGATCGGATATCCGGCCTGTTTCCTATCTATTTTATCGGTTCAATTTTTGATATTTTTTTGCCCATTAAGGCAGGAGCAACTCTAATTTTAGTTCCCTCTGAACTTTCAGTTTTGCCAATAGAATTAAGCAAGTTTACAGAAAATCAGCGAATTACAATCTGGTCTTCAGTATCATCTTTACTAACCCAACTTGTACTCCGGGGAAATTTAGAGGAGTATAAATTTCCCGATTTAAGAATAATTATCTTTGGTGGCGAAATATTTCCTCAAAAATATCTTCATAATCTGATGAAGGCGATTCCCCAGGCTAAGTATTATCATCTCTACGGCTCTACAGAAGCATTCCCTCGTAGCTTTTATTTACTTGGGGATATTACTCCAGAAATGACAAAAATTCCTATTGGAAAAGCATTCCCTAATATTGATTTATTTGTGCTTAATGAAGAGAATCAAATTGTTAATCCTGGAGAAAGTGGCGAACTCTGTATGCGAGGGTCATCACTCATGAAAGGATACTGGAAAATGCCTGAAAAAACCAAAGAGGTTCTGGTTCCTTATGTACTTAACCCACAACTGGGCGAAGAAATTGTGTTCCGTACTGGCGATATAGTGAAACAAGATGCAGATGGCAATTATATTTATGTAGATCGTGGTGACTACCAAATTAAAAGTCGGGGATACCGTATTGAATTGGGAGAAATTGAGACTACGCTTTACAGCCATCCAGATATTGAAGAAGCAGTAGTTATTGCCATTCCTGACGAACAAATCAGCAATCGGATCGAGGCTATAGTTGTGGTCAAACAAGAGAGTAATTTGAAACAACACGATTTGCAATATTTTTGTGCAGAGCGTCTTCCCAAATACATGATTCCTGAGAATATTGACTTTAGCCATACCTCTTTGCCTAAAACAGTCACAGGCAAAATTAACAGGAATTTACTACGCACAGAAGCCATTGAGAAAAATTTAAAAGCATAGTGAGCTTTTTTTAGCATTTCATGAAAACCCCGATCCGAATAAAAAGTGCCGCGTTCTAACTAAAAAATCTATATTGGCTTATTTGAATAAATTAAAAATACTTGAAAAATATTTCAACAAGGATCTTAATAATTATGCCGACAAACAAGTACACCGAAGCAGAGATAGAAAGAATAATTAAAGAGCATATTGTTCAAAATTTTATGTACAATAGAGGGGATAGAAATTTCTCCAATGAAATGCTTTTAATTGAAGCAGGAATTATTGACTCAATAAGCATTTTTAAGCTAGCTAGCTTTCTGGAAGAAAAGTTTGGTTTTACGTTAAATTCAAAAGAATTATTATTAGATAACTTTGAATCTGTTAACGCTATTAAGCATTTGGTTGTTAAAAAAGTAGTAGATTGATTTTGGCTTATACTTATTAATTTTTATCAGCCTACTACGAATCTGATTTGATTTATGAAATTATTTGTGTGGGCAGAGAATAGGGAGGGGGAAGTAGCTTGCGGGGCTACAAAAAGGGCTAGGATGGAGATAGAATAAGCCTCATAGCCCTCTCTCCTTGCTGATAGTACTTCCGCTTATTAGGACTAATCTCAATAATTCAGTGACTAACTCATAAGAATTTTCCATGAAATTAACCCAATTGTCGCCATAAAGACCAATATAAAAACTACTATGTCGTCGAAAAATCCTTAAGGATTCTTTAATTCGTCCAACATATTTTTGAACACCCATGCGTTTAATTTTTTGTCCAGATATAGTTGCAGCCGTATAAGCAAGTGAGATCAATAATATTAGAGAAATTAACCGTTCACCTGATACATTAGTATCTTCCAAATTGTAACCACCGCTTTTAAAATCTCTAAACATCTCTTCAATGTCAAAACGCTGTTTATAAGCTCTAATAACGGAATCTAAATCATCTAAATTGCTAAGGATAAACCAACCCTCCTCTGGCGCAACTCCCAAACGTTTACGCTTCCATTTAGCAGAAGGGGAAGTTGTTCGTAACGTCAGCTTAATTTCTGCTGCTTTAGAATTTCTGCCCTCAGTTATGGCGGTGTGGTATTTTCATAATAATCATATTGTTTGGCTATCACTGTCATTGTTCCTATTCTTCAAGACGGTTGTACTGCTGGTTTATCTACCAAAATCTTTACAAAAATCTTTGAGTACTGAGGTTGAAGTTGAGCCGGTTTCTTTAACTGCTGTTGAAAATTAAATTTGCTTAACTGAGAATTTGCATCATTCTCAATTCACCTCAAGGTGGGCAATGCCATAACGTAAATATGTAAAATATTTAAGAGAATTATAATTAATATAAATTCTCTCTCTTTGAGTTGACTTTTGAGGTGATTTTGGTAAAATTCAGGTAACATTATCATTAGATGGGTCTTATTGACAATTGAGACCTATCTTTTTTTACCATGAATTGCTGTACTCTTTACACCACAAGCTCTTCACCGTGTATTGTCACCCCGTCAGATATAGCATATAGTAATTTCAACAGTGTTTACCCTAGTTAATTGGGATAATTTCGGTTATTAAATACAAAATATTACAGCAGTATTGCGTCTATAAGGATGCAAAAATATGCAAGCAGTAAATTGTATTTAATACTGCTTTTACAAGAACTTTGCAGATTAATTATAAGAGGCTGATATGAGTAAAACTATTGAAAACAAAGTTGCTTTAGTAACTGGTGCGAATCGAGGAATTGGAAAAGCGATCGCTATTCGTTTGGCAAAAGAAGGTGCCTTGGTTGCTGTTCACTATGGACATGACAGTTCTGCCGCTGAAGCCGTCGTTAGCGAGATTAAGGCTAATGGCGGTTCAGCCTTCACTATTGAAGCAAAATTAGATACCCTTAACGGTGTACATCTTCTTTATGAATCGCTTGACATCGCTCTTAAAGAGCGCACAGGTTCTATAAACTTTGATATTCTGGTCAACAATGCTGGTATTTGTCCCCGTGCTGGTACCAGTTTTGAAGAAACGACTGAGGAAATATTTGACCAGGTGTTTGCTGTGAATGTTAAAGCACCATTCTTTTTGATACAGCAAGCGTTACCTCGCCTACGAGATGGCGGTCGCATCATTAATATTTCTTCTGTCGTCACCCGAATCGCTTTCCCCGACAACGTTGCTGCCTACTGTTTGACAAAAGGAGCAATTAACACTTTAAGTTTAGTACTTGCCGCAAAATTAGGCTTACGTAATATCACTGTCAACTCTTTGGCTCCTGGTGTCACAGATACCGATATAAATGCTAGTTGGCTACATCGCCCAGACTCGCAAAGCTTTGTCAAAAATGTTACAGCCCTCGGTCGCGTCGGTGAACCTGAAGATATTGCTGATGTAGCAGCGTTTCTCGCTTCTCCTGATGGCCGCTGGGTGACTGGTCAGTATTTGGAAGCTAGCGGCGGCTTTAGATTGTTCGCTTGGCACAAGGGCTAGTAGTCGATTAATACCATGTCCGTCATATCATCCTTAATTAGTCTATTGCGAGTGAAACGAAGCAATCGCAGAGTTTTTGGGATTGCTTCCCTTCGGTCGCAATGACGTTTATTTGAACGGACATGATATAATTCGCTTTTCGGGTTCGCCACTTTGCAATCGACGGAAACCGCCAAGATGGGGTAGTGTGAAGGTAGCTGCGTCCAGGGGCAAACTAAACTGTATAGTAGTTTAAAATTGAGGAATTTTTCTGCTACTAACACTTGAAAAAAGTACCGAATTTACAATTGGATTTGGTACTTTGACCAATTTGAACCCGGAATGCTTGATTAGCAGAAGCAATAAAAGCCCATTAGCCAGGGGAATTTTCCGACTCTACTTAAAGGCGGAACTTTAAGCACTATGGTTGCCATCGCCCACAGTGCAGCGTCGCTGATTGCTATTTCAAAAAGTGCGCCAAATCCTGAAGCGCTTATCTTGTAAAGCTTATAGAATACTTTGCAGTACTCGTGTCAGCTATATTCGCCCATAGTTAGATAAACTAAACCATTTAGTTTGCCCTTGGTCGCAGCTACCTTCACACTACCCCTTCAACGGTTTGTAAGCATCGATGTCAATGGGAAAGCGGAGAGTTGCTACATTCATGATTTTTCTTTCCTTATCCCTCTTCTGTTACTATCGGAAAACAATAATCGAAGCCAAATTCTGAAACTCTGATTTAATCCAGATTTGAGGCTTTATTTCCTAACAGAAACTAAAATTCCTAAACAAAAAGTCAAAACCAAAGCCCCGTAAACGTTTGAGAGATTGGATTATCCCAAAGTGACAGAAGAGGGATTATACTATTTTTAATTTGAGATTTGGGATTGTTGTAATTATTTTTCAAGCATTAATACTAGAAGTAAAGTTATTTTCCCGGTTTGTTGGAAAATATTTCTTAAGACGAAGAATAGGCTGCTCTAAACAATACCAGCTGACAAGAGAAACAGATAAAGTCAACAGTCCACAAAAGAAAAAATTAGCTAAATGTCCCACAATAAAAGAGTTACCGGCGTATTCATAAATTCTGTCGCACAACATCCACGATATAGGAAAATGATAAATGTAAAAACCGTAGCTAATAGTACCTAATTTTTGTAGGGGCGACCAATTTAAACATTTGACTAAAAGGCTATTTACTGATTGTGTGATGGACAATATTAACAGTGAACCAAAGAAAATAGCTATTAGAGAAAAGCCGAATGAAAGCAGCACTGGATTTAATGTATCAAGTCCTACTGAAAAAATTTCTATAATGCCCAAACTCATGCCAGTTACAAACAGGATTTTTGGCGAAATAGATAATAGCCGAGGAAGTATTTTATCTGAACGCATCCACAAAGCTATCAAAGAACCCATTGCTAGAGCATCCACACGGCAGACAGGATTAATGTAGATACTATTAAAAAGGCTATCAGTTAAGGGATGGGTCAATAACAACCAACAGCGAAAAAAAGCCGCCGACAAAATGACTGTACCAAAAAACCAGCTTAACAGTCTCGAAGGCAAAAAATAAATCAGCGCTGGAGAGATAAAATAAAATTGTTCTTCAATGGCTAATGTCCAAAAATGGTTGAGTGGCCCAACCAGAAAGTCTTGTTGAAAAATAAAGTACCAGTTTTCTAAATAAAACCAATACCAAATTTGGCTACTATCTAGGTGATTGGGAGATTCATAACTCCGAATTAGTGGATGTATTATTCCTAAAAAAATGCTCAAGGAAGCATAGTAAGCGGGAAATATTCTGAGTATTCGTCTGGCATAGAAATTTTGGAAATAATTCGGTTTTTCGCGGCTATCAAGGAGGATTCCTGTAATCAAAAACCCAGAAAGCACAAAAAAAGCATCTACCCCAAACCAACCTAAACCCATCAATTTTATGTAAAAACTTTCTACAAAGTTAACGTGTTCAGCAGCAGGTTCGGAAATACAATGACGCAGAAAAACTAACAAAATAGCAACGCCACGATAGCCATTCAATACGGGGATATAGCCACGTATAGTATTAGATACTTCCTTGACATTAGGAGATGATTTGAACATTTAAGGAAAAATGCGATCGCGCTGGTCGTGAATATATTGATAAAATTCGGCTCGTTCTTGTTCAGAACCACCTAAAAAAGTGCCATCTAGGTCAGTTGCTAATAGTAATGAGTGGTTAGATTTCATCATAAAATTAGCCTAAAATTAATCCACTGCGGGGTGCAAGTGTAAAATTCAGACTTGTTTGTGTTGCTTCATCACTCCAATTGGCGTTACCAGAATTATAGGTAAATAACACTTGCTGAGGTTGGGATGACAATGAAGGCTGAATACTAACTTTGGCGGTTTCATCACCAGCATTGACAGCTATAATTAATATTTCTGCTTCTAATATCCGCGCAAAAATGTAAACTTGTGCTTGAGCATATAAAGTTTGATATTTACCAATTCGCAATGCTGGGTGAGTATGGCGTAGTTTAATTAATTTACGGTGATATTCTAAAGTATCTCGATCCCATGCTTCTGGGGAAGGAAAAGCTTTACGACAGTCAGGATCGTAACCACCGGTTAAACCAATTTCATCGCCGTAATATATGCAAGGTGCGCCAGGAAAAGTAAATAGTAGCAGCGTTGATAAATATAAACTGGCGCGATCGCCACCGGCAACATCTATTAACCTTGCTGTATCATGATTGTTTAAGCCGTTGAGTTGGCTTAACTGAATTTCCCAATCATAAAGTTGCAACAATTGATTAATTTGTTCTGCATATCCAGCAGCATCTATAGTAGGTGGTGATGGATATTCTTTGAAATGACCTTTGACTAAGCGATCGCCTACAATAAAAGAAGTGGTAGCGAGTAAAAAAGGCAGACTTGACACACCATCAAATTGTGTACCATCTAACCATTCATTCGCCTCCAAGGGAATTTCCCCGACAATATATGCTTCGGGATTTATTGCTTTGATTCGGTCACGAAATTCTTGCCAAAATCCAGGGGTTTTGATGTAATCAGCTGAATCTAAACGCCAACCATCTGCACCGAGTTTAATCCAATGTTCACCCACACGCATAATATATTCTCGCGCTCCTGGGTTATTGGTATTGAACTCTGGTAAAGCACGATGCTCGCACCATGAAGCATAATTAGCAGGGCGAGATCCATCATAAGGTGCAAGAGGCCAGCCTAGAATTTTAAACCAATCTACCCAAGGAGAATGGGGTCCATTTTCTAAAATATCGTTGAAAAAATAAAATCCCCTACTGGCATGATTAAAAGTGCCATCTAAAACCAATTTAATATTACGGTGATGAACTTCTTTGAGGAGACTTGTAAAGGCTTCATCACCTCCTAATAAAGGGTCAACTTGATAGTAATCGAGGGTATGATAACGATGATTACTTGCAGAGCTAAAGATGGGATTGATGTAAATTGCATTAATACCTAAATCTTGCAAATAATCGAGTTTATCAATCACTCCCCAAAGATTTCCCCCCTTATAACCTTGAACCGTTGGAGGAGCATTCCAATCTTCTAATGGTACATTCAATAACCAATTTTGATCTGGTGGAACACTTCTTGCAAAGCGGTCAGGAAATATTTGATAGAAGATGGCGTGTTTGACCCAATCAGGTGTTTTAAACAGCATAATTTTCTTGATAATTGTGGGTAAAATTCCCAGCTTTGGGATTGAGGGCTGGGAAAATATTTTAACAAGGAAGGAAAAGTTTACTTTTTTCAGCAGAACGGCTAATGCCGATTACCTCATTTTTCTCATCTTCCAATCACAAATCAATAAAGTCACTACCTGAAAATGAATTACTACTAATTACGGCTATTTTGCGAGTGGGTGTCATAAATGATTGGTAAAATATTGGTAAAAAAATGGATTCCTAGACGTTAATTTTTCCTTGGGCTTTCTCTATATATCAATCTGGAACATAGTCGAAAAAATTGTCTTCTCTTTGGTAGTCAAAGCCCTTCAATTCAGCCCAATCTTTGACTGTCTGCATACACTTTTCCAGCCATGCCAGTGTTTCATCTCCGCAATAAGATTGATAAACAATAGTTTTCATCTCAACTATCCTCTGTAAAATCCAAAATACTCTAATCCTTCTAAAATTCCAGATGCAAAATGATTTTTTGCCAAATAACGTTTTCCTAGTGGGGCTTTTTCATGCCATGCTAATACTTCTTTTTGGGCATTACCAACAATAATGGCCGGACAAAGCATGTTTTCAAACATGGATAAATCGTTACTGGAATCTCCGCAAATAATAGTTTGCTCATCAGTAAAACCTAAACGTTGTTGCACATAAATAGCAGCTGAAGCTTTATTGGCTGACTCAGGCAATATGTCTAAAAATCCACCACCATAACAATCTAGCGTTTGGACTGCTAAGCCTTGATTCTTAGCCATTGACTTTAATGGAGGAATTGTAACAGCTAAGCCATCTAAGGAGGTGTAATAGCTAACTTTGAACGAAGTCTGTTCTAGGGGAGGTTGAAAAACAAAACAAGGAAACCGCTTGGCTATTTCTACTACTTTTTCTCTATCCCAACCTGGAGAAATTTTAGCTGTCCATTCAGAATCAGGGGTGTCGCTGCCTGGGTAATAAATTTCTGTACCAACAGCCAACATTAATATATCAGGTTCTAATAGTTCTTTTTGGGCAATTAGTTGTTGATAAAGGGGAAGCGATCGCCCTGTCGTGTAAGCAATAACAGTACCATAGTTTTGACGCTGTTCGCTTAACCATTGATTTAATTTCTCCAATGCTAAATCATCACCGACGAGGGTGTGATCCAAGTCGGTTACAAATAAAAATTTAGCCACTGTTACTCCTGAATGAGGATGTTGCCGATTTTATTTACATCAATACTCAAAATTTCTTCAATTATATAAAGCAGTAGACAATACTGCTACATGACAACATTTTCTCAGTTTGTTTTGATGGTCAGCATCATTCTACATGTTTAATATCATCTATCAAGCACAATTAAAATTACAAACTTTGATATTTGATTAACTAATGTAACACAAAATCAAATTAGGTAAAATCATTTAACTGTTTTTACGATTCCTCCCTGTTTTTAGCTCTTAACTGTCTTAACTGTCCTAAATGTCTTAACTGTCTACTTAACTGTCTGATTTTGATATTGCATTTTCATCACAAAAGTAAGATGATATGAAAATAGTAATTTGAGAAGCCTTGATGCCCAACCACCAAAAATAATGCATCTACCATTTTATAATTTTTTGTATTGTAGAAATATGAAAATTAGTATATATAGAAAAGTGTAATTACTAATATCTAGAATCAATGCCGACAGTACAGCAACAACTATATTCATTTTCCACGGAATACTTTAGCCAACTAGCTAACCTGGGAGAAAAATTTCAAGTTACAAATTATCAAGGCGAATATTTTTCAATTTCTGAAGGCATTAATTTAGCTGCTAATTTAGTAAGCCAGCAAAATCAGCGGCAGAAAAAAGTTATTTTTATTGGTAATGGAGGAAGTGCAACTGTAGCTAGTCATCAGGCAATTGACTACTGGCGCAATGGTAACATTCCCGCGATCGCTTTCAATGACAGCGCCTTAGTTACCTGCATTAGCAATGATTTTGGCTACGAACAAGTTTTTAGCAAGCCAATTTCTACATTTGCCCAATCTGGAGATATTTTATTTGCAATTAGCAGTTCTGGAGAATCAGCAAACATTCTTGCTGGTGTGCGTCAAGCAATCGAAATGAACTGTCATGTAATTACTTTATCAGCCTTTCAACCTCATAACCCCTTGCGTCAATTAGGACATCTGAATTTCTACGTTCCAACTATGTCCTATGGGTTTGCAGAAATCATGCATTTATGTATTTGTCACTGCATTATAGATGGCTTGATTACAGGAGCTTTTCCTAGTGAGGATGTCGGTACAAGCCAATATGAAGTTTCTCGTTAAAAATAATTGGTATTACCAATAAAATTGACTAATGACGGGCTGAAATAGTTAACTTGATTTGTATCAATACTAAATGAAATTAGCAATAAATAGCGAAAATAGCCTTGATTTTGAGACTTGTAGCGAGGTGTTTGCTATCTACCGACAACAGGGTGTAGTGTGAAGGTAGCTGCGACCAAGGGCAAACTAAATGGTTTAGTTTATCTAACTATGGGCGAATATAGCTGACACGAGTACTGCAAAGTATTCTATAAGCTTTACAAGATAAGCGCTTCAGGATTTGGCGCACTTTTTGAAATAGCAATCAGCGACGCTGCACTGTGGGCGATGGCAACCATAGTGCTTAAAGTTCCGCCTTTAAGTAGAGTCGGAAAATTCCCCTGGCTAATGGGCTTTTATTGCTTCTGCTAATCAAGCATTCCGGGTTCAAATTGGTCAAAGTACCAAATCCAATTGTAAATTCGGTACTTTTTTCAAGTGTTAGTAGCAGAAAAATTCCTCGATTTTAAACTACTATACAGTTTAGTTTGCCCCTGGACGCAGCTACCTTCACACTACCCCTATTACCTTGCTCTGTTCAATGATGATTTCCACCAGTTCTTCTTTGGACAACTGGCTCAAACTTTCTCGGTCTAAATCTTGAAGCAGGTTTTGGTTCATACTTGTGATACTGACCCTCAAGTGTTCCCTTTGTCAATACTCTGCTACCTGAATCCTTACAATTTGGTCTTCCAGCAGTATCCCTTTCCCTATCACCAAGTCATCTATTATTAGAAGTATTTAGGGAATAGAAAATAGGCAATAGGGAAGAGGCAATATATTTTCTCTTGTCTTTTAATCTAATCACTTCCACCCCAAGTCCAGGCAGGATTACCCTTTTTTAAGCTGCTTTTTAGGACAACTAAGGGATAATTATTGGGATAAAAGCCGCCTGCCAAATCTAAAATAAAATAAACTTTACCTTTAAGAAAGTGCATCCGTGTGAGGTAAGGAGCGGTCGCCTCCTTTACTTTTTTTCAAAACTTATTTTTGCATTTTATAAACCATTTTACTTAATTCTTCACAATTTACTATAATATCTCCATTTTTAACTTCACATAACATACAAGCGTAATTAAATCCTAAACCCTCAGATACTGCATAAAAGAAATGACTAATTTTTTTTGGACCGAAGAGTTCAATTACACTTAAGTTTTGGCTAAAGAGAATATTTGTTAATCCGCTTCCATGAGGAGAAATAATAAATTTAGCTTGAGTAAATACTTTCACTTGTTCTGAAAAATCTAAATCTTCAATAACATAAGGTACAAAATCCATTTTAGCCAAAGTATTTATTACTTCTTCTTCATTCAATATACGTCGAGCATTTGTTTTTTTCCGAGAAAGAAAAATATATGGACTATAAATACCATCAGAACTCGTAGAATTATCTATGTTACTAAGAATACGTTCTTTTAACCAATGACAAGCTTTAACAGAAGTGCGTCCATCTTCCCGGCGGTTAGAACAAATTACTAATTCGCTAACTTTAGCTCTATATCCATTCCATTGGATACAGTCTTCTGGGCGATAACCCATCAATTCCAAAGTACGGTATTTCCATGCTGGAGAGTTTTTATCAATGATTAATTTTGGCTTTCTACCTGTCTTTTGAGAATAATATTCCAAAGCTTCTAATCGAGTTAAGCCTTCATATATCCAATGACCATATAAATGACTCCAACAATTAACCAGTGAACAAGCTAAATCAATATAGTTTGAATCAGCTATGGGTGTAATATATTGAAAATTAAAACCTTGCTTGAATGTGGTAATGGCACTGTATTCTAAACAGTCTACTCTGTTGATAGATGTTTCTAAAATAATTTTTTTATCTTCAGTAAATCCAAAGGCATGAATTCCAAATAATTCGACATCTTTAACAATCGCAGCAAAAGGATCAGTGAATTTAAAAAATCCCTCTTTTGGTTTTAATACACTCAATATTTCTTCGTGACAGATAACTGGAGCCAGGTTAACACTTTCATCATAAAGCAATTGATAAAGTTGATTTTCCTCTTTAGACTTTTCTATCAACTCCGCTCTATCAATGAAGTTATGGCGTAGGTAATTAAATAAAATTAAATGGATAAATTTGAGAAAGGGTAATTGTTGATATTCTTCCTCTAAATTAGGAAAATCATTTTGTCTTTTGAGTTGCTCCATTGACTCAGTGACAATCAGGAGATTTTTATAAATAAATTTTAACAATACAGGATATATCAGTTTAAAAATCAGAAAGTATTGAAAAATACGCAAAGTTGGAGTCATATACCTGTAAGCCTTTGAAAATTTAATTAACGTAATTGCTAGTTGGGAATGAGTTTTGTGTAATTGCCGATAAAAGAGTAAAAACTGGATAATTTTTAGCTATTTTAGCTACTTGTTTGTTATTCCAATTACCAAAAATCTCAACCATAAAAACTTAGTCACTGCCACTCTTGAACGAGGATGTTGCAATATTGCTATTTTTTTACATCAAAACTCAAAATTTTCTTCAGTTAGCAAGCAGTCAACAATACTATTACATTACAACATTTTCTTCATTTATTTTGATGTTTTGCATCATTATACATGTTTAATAGCATCTAAACTAATATATTTAAAATTACGATTCTTACTTATTTGTTAATTTATATGATACACAGTAAATTAGTTTAACTATTTTTGTGATCCCTGCCTGTATTTTTCTTCTTAACTGTCTTAACTGTCTTAACTGTCTTAACTGTCTCAATTTGCTATTGCATTTTTATTAGAAAAGCTAGAAAATATTAATATCCTGATTTGAGATGCCTTGACATTCAAGCACCAAAAATATTATATTTACCAAAACCTCAATAGCTACAAGTGCAAATAACGGTACTTGAATCAATGATTGCAACATGTTCTTTATGAATGCAGATTGTCGCGTCTGAAGAAGAAATTTAGCTGACGCATTTTTATAATTGATTTAGTACAAAAATTTACCATTTGTAAATAAATATAAACATGTTTGATATTTAAATCAATATCAAACATGTTTGTGTGGTTGTAAAAGCAGTAAATATTTAAATATAGAATATAGATAAACTATTGAATCAGCTGATGAAAAAAATATATTGTAATAAATGCTTTATATTTTTTGTATTGTCAAAACAAAAAAAATAGTATATATAAATTATGTAATCAAGAATTTACCACTGCATCATAGATGGCTTGATTACAAAAGCCTTTTCTTAGCGAAAATATCGCCACAGGTCATTATTAATTTTATCATCAACAAAAATTTGTGTTAGCAATAAAAATGCTCAATGATGACCCTAAATAGTTAACGTTATTTGCATCTAATCAAGGCAAATTTCTTCTATTTTGTCTAAAAATTACCACCTAGTAAGGTATTAAATCACTATGTCTCTAACTGAACTAATTACACAGTTTCTTAATCAAGCAAAGCAAGAAGATCAAAATCTTTTTCCATTCATTGCTAATAAAGAAACATTTAATAGTGAAAAAGATTCAGTCTATTATTCAGGTCCCTATTGGAATGAAAAGGAAATTGAAGCAATTTTTTATACTGTTCTTAAAGGCAAATGGTTATCTTCTGGTGATTCAGTTAATAAGTTTGAAAGGGAGTTTTCTAAAAAGTTTAATAAAGATTATTCTGTAATGGTTAACTCTGGTAGTTCTGCAAACCTTGTAATGATTGCTGCACTTAAAAAATATTTTGGTTGGCAAGATGGAGATGAGATTATTGTTTCTTGTGTGGGTTTTCCTACTACAATAAATCCCATTATTCAAAATAACCTAAAACCAGTGTTTGTAGATATCGATTGGGATGATCTCAACTGGAATATTGATGAGATTGAGAAAAAGATTACTTCCAGAACCAAAGCAGTGTTTTCTTCTCCAGTTTTGGGAAATGTCTATGACCTGAAGAGACTTATTCAAATCTGTTCTGATTTTGGTCTTGAGATAATTGCTGACAACTGTGATAGCCTTGGGAGTAAGTGGAATGATCAATATCTAACTGATTTTGCAGTTGCAGCTTCTTGTTCTTTCTATCCAGCACATCACATCACTACAATTGAAGGTGGTATGGTTTCCTCTAATATCAAAGAAATTGTAGATATTGCCAGAAGTTTTGCTTGGTGGGGTCGCGGCTGTTATTGTGTTGGGCAACAAAACCTTCTTCCCAATGGAGTTTGTGGAAAAAGATTTGATACTTGGATTCCTGGATACGAGGAAATAGTTGATCACAAGTATGTATTTACTAATATTGGATATAATTTAAAACCAACCGATTTTCAAGGAGCAATTGGTTCTGTTCAACTTGAGAAGTTTGATGAAGTTCACAGAAAAAGACGAGCTAATAAACAAAAAATAGATTCTATTTTTCAAAAGATTCGGGGTGTCAGAACTATTAATGAACTACCAGAATCGGAAACAAGTTGGTTTGGTGTTCCATTAATTTGTGAATCTGCTGAGAAAAAAAGAAATTTAGTACAACATCTAGAAACCAATAGAGTTCAAACTAGAAACTATTTTGCAGGGAATATTTTGATGCATCCAGCATATAAAGATGTTGATGATTATACAAAGTATCAAAATGCTAATAAAGTTCTAGATCAAGTTTTCTTTGTTGGATGTTCTCCCACAATTACCGTTCAAATGATTAATTATATTGAAGAGGTAGTTGATAAGTTTATTATCAAGGAGACTATTAACTTAAGCCGGACACTTAGCCTAAGCGGCACAAGTGCGACCGGGAGCATATCAACTTTGTTAAAATAAAAGAACTAACAGGAGCTAAAGCTGGTCATTAAGATAAGCACAGCGATGCATGAGGACTGTCACTAGCACGAATAATTTAGAGCTGATTCGTAAATAAAATATTAAGCTGCCATTCGCCTTACCATCAGACGAATCAACGAGCCATAAATCATTGCTTCACTTAACTCTGTATACAACTCATAATCCTTACTCAAACGCCGAAATCGATTGAGCCTACTCTCGATTTAGCCTATAACCTCAGTCAAGCAATATTCAGTCCTCTTTAGATTTTCTTTACGAATCAGCTCTAAGTAGGGTGTGTTGCCGCAAAGCGCAACGCACCTCAATTGATATAGTCTATCGAGGTGCGTTAGCCTTCGGCATAACACACCCTACATTTATTTACTATTGCTTGAGATTTAGCGATTATAGTTTTAAATTCCCACAATCATTTTTACTGTTACTGGTTCGTCAATTCCAGCAGATTGATTTTCATCTAAATGATATGTATCGGGATCTAAATAAGTTCCAAATAAGCGATCGAAAATAGTTAAACTATCTCCGAAGTTTCTGCCCCTCATGTCATAATGATGTAAGCTATGAAACCGAGGTGTGACATAAATCCACTCTAATATTCTCATCCAAGGTTGCGATTTGACATTGAGATGTATCCAATTATTTTGAAAAGCGCCATGTAAAGGTACTATCGTCATTAGTTCTAGAGGAATGCCTAGCAATGGAAACCAAATAATTGGAAATGTATATAAAATTTCACTGGTCAAACTCGATCTTTGTGCCGCTAACCACCATACTGACTGACTTGAATGATGCCACTTATGAGTTAACCAGGTATACTCGTTTGCATGTTGCATTCGATGGATTATGTAATAAACAAACTCTTTTAGGACAAAAGCAGTAACGAATCTCACCCATAATGGAAAAGATAAAATTCCAGTTGATTCTACAATTTCCCTTGGAAAAGTTAAGACTTTTGTGAGTATCATCCAAGTAACATAGTTATTGATTAGCATATAACAAAATGCTACTGATGCCGCCTGAAATTCTTTAAAAAATTCAGATTTATATTTGACCAAGCGGAGGGGATCTTGTTTTTCCCAAAGCCAGAGTATTACACCTGAACTAAAAGTCATTAGCCAGTATAAAAGTATAGTTTTCATCAGAATTCAATGCACAAGATGTTGTTAGACTGTCAGATTAGCACTTCAAATATTGCGCTTAATCATTGATTTGGGATCTATAACTAAGCACAAGAGTCATCACTGTAATATTCTTAAATACACAAGTATCTCTAAAGTAATTTTTACATCACCATCTGCGATCGAGTGAGTAAAAATTATTTCAGATTGACTGTGCTATTTTATTAAGGATGTTTTACATCCGTAATATTTTGACTCGATATCGAAGTAGTTAATCTTGAGTTTCAAACTAGTAATTTATCACCAATCAAGCGATCGCACAAGGACAGTTAAGACAGTTAAGACAGTTAAGACAGTTAAGACAGTTAATCCCATAATTTTTAGATAAACTAATTACAGGTAAAATGCACTACTCCTAAAATCTTGATAATTAGAGCTTTTATTCAGTCAGAGTTTCAGCCTGAGTGTGAATTTCTGTAGGATTGCTACAAAAACCCTTAGAAGCCGCGTTACTGATTTCATGTGAATCTATTTATTAAACATTCATAAAATTTAGATTAAATCATCCTAAAAAAGAGGAAGATTACTTTGTCGCTGGATTTGAGCTAGCAGTAGATTGTCAAATTTTTGACTTCCCTAAGCTGCATGAATATGGTGTTTTCTCATAAATCATTTAGGATTCTATATGAAAGCTAAATTAAATTCTCGTAGACGTTGCTTAGTAACTGGTGCTGCTGGTTTTATTGGTTCTCACTTATGCGATCGCCTACTCAATAATGGTCATAGTGTCGTTGGATTGGATAACCTGATTACAGGTAGAACGACCAATTTAAAAGTAGCTCAAACCTATCCCACATTTAGATTTATTGAACAAGATTTAGCTAATATTTCTCCGGAGACTTTAACAGATATTGATTGGGTATTTCATTTAGCAGGATTAGCCGATTTAGTACCTTCAATCCAAAATCCTGGGCAATATTATCATTCCAATCTGCATAGTACCTTTGTGCTTTTAGAAGCTTGTCGTCATGCTCAAATTGAGAAATTTATCTACACAGCGTCCTCCACCTGCTATGGTATTCCTGACCAATATCCCACACCAGAAACCTATCCCTGTCATCCCAAACACCCCTATGGTTTGACGAAATATTTAGGGGAACAACTAGTGATGCACTGGGCGCAAGTTTATCAACTTCCAGCCCTTTCTTTACGACTGTTTAATGTATACGGGCCGCGATCGCGTACAACTGGGGCTTATGGTGCAGTATTTGGTGTATTTCTAGCTCAGAAACTAGCCAGTAAACCCTTTACTGTGGTGGGAGATGGAACCCAAACAAGAGATTTTACCTTCGTTAGTGATGTAGTAGAAGCCTTTGTCAAAGCAGCCGAATCAGATATTACAGGGGAAATAATTAACGTTGGTTCGGGTAAATCTGAAAGCGTTTTGACACTCGTGAAATTATTACAGGGGCCAATTACTCATATCCCCAAACGTCCAGGGGAACCAGATTGTACTTGGGCAGATATTACCAAAGCTACAACTCTTTTAAAATGGCAACCTCAAGTGACTTTGAGCCAAGGAGTCAGCGAAATGTTAGCTAATATTGAACTTTGGCGAGATGCTCCCGTTTGGACAACAGAAACGATTCAGCAAGAGACAAAATTGTGGTTTGAGCATCTAGGAAAAGCATAAAAATGACAAACTCATCCCTCAGACTTTACCAACAAGCAATCAAAGTGCAAACCACTGGTAAATCTCTGTGTCAGATTACACCGCAAGTCCAAGCGATCGTTACAGAATCAGGAATTCAAGCAGGGCTTTGCACTCTTTTTATTCGTCATACCTCAGCCAGCTTACTCATTCAGGAAAATGATGCCAAGCCCGATGTAGAAGCCTTTTTTGCCCAACTAGTACCAGAAACAGGTAAATATCTCCTCGCTGGAGAAGGTTTAGACGACATGCCTGCCCATATTCGATCTGCCCTCACCCATACCTCTGAACAAATTCCCGTTGCCCAAGGCATTTTACAACTGGGTCGTTTACAAGATATTTTTATCTGGGAACATCGGCAGTCTGGTTACACCCGTGAAGTCCTTATCAACATTTTGGGATATTAAAGTGCAGCAATTAACAATTAACCAAATTCCCTTCGTCAACCTCAAAACTCAACACGCTGCTTTGAAGTCTGAATTGTTAGCAGCTATTGGCGAAGTCCTTGATGACTGCAACTTTATTTTAGGCGAACAAGTTGCAGAATTTGAGCGTCAGTTTGCTCAATTGTGCGGTGTTAGTTATGCAGTCGGCGTTAATTCTGGGACAGATGCCTTAATTTTCGCACTCAAAGCCCTTGGTATTGGCTCTGGTGATGAAGTCATTACAGCCCCCAATTCCTTCGTGGCTTCAGCTAGTTGTATTCGCGTGCTTGGGGCAAAACCTGTATTCGTTGATGTGGGCGATGATTACAACATTGATGTGAGTCAAATTGCAGCTGCAATTACTCCCAAAACCAAAGCAATTATCCCAGTGCATCTGACAGGCCGACCATGCGAGATGGAACCAATTTTAGCCCTGGCTCAAGAAAAAAGAATCGCCGTAGTGGAAGATGCAGCCCAAGCAGTACTCGCTGAATATCAAAATCAACCAGTGGGTTCTTTTGGCATAGTAGGCTGTTTCAGTTTACATCCCTTAAAAATTTTAAATGGTTGTGGGGATGGAGGGGTGTTAGTTACAAACGATCCCCAACTGTACGAACAGTTCAAAATTATGCGTAATATTGGCTTGCGTACCCGTGACGACTGTGTTTTATGGTCGCACAATTCCCGTTTAGATACCCTACAAGCAGCAATTCTTTTAGTCAAATTGCGCTACGTCCAAGAATGGACACAGCAGCGTCGGCAAAATGCTCGTTACTACCAAACTCAACTTGCTGGCATTCCTCAGATCAAAATACCCCTAGAGCGAGAGTGGGAAAAAAGCGTGTATAGCAACTTTATCATCCAAGCAGAACGCCGCGATGAACTGCGCCAATTTTTAAGCGATCGGGGTATTGGTACCGCAATTCATTATCCAGTACCAATTCACTTATCCACAGTAGGTAAAGAATTAGGTTATCCAGAAGGAAGTTTCCCTGTTACAGAAATGCAAGCACAGCGAATCCTCAGCTTACCTATTTATCAAGGATTAACCGTTGAGGAACTCCATCGAGTCTGTGAAAACATTAAATTATTCTATCGATATTCGTAACGCTTACACAGGCATTGCAGGATCGATTAATATTCCCTTCCCGTTAAAAAATTGCCCATATCCTCTTTTTCTCTGCGTTCTCTGCGCCTCTGCGGTTCGTAAAAAACGGTATTGCCTTGCCAAGCAAATAAACCAGATACAAAACCCGTTTCACAATCCAAAATCCAAAATCCAAATATGCCCAATAACATTACTCCACCAAATATTGCCTGTGCAGCTTGGGGCTGGAGAGAAGTGGAAATACCAGAATATTTTCACTGGATAAGCAACCAAGGCATTCGCTCAGTAGAAGTCAATGCTCACCCCCAAGCACCCAAACATCTTTTAAACGATGGTGACGATGAATCAGTCTCTAAAATAGCTACTTGGGCACAAGAAGCAGGAGTAGATATTATCTGTATAGCCGGACGAAATAATTTTACAATTCCAGAAGAAGCTGATTTAGAAAAAGAGATTCAAAGAGTAGGACATTTCGTTGACATAGCGCAACAACTAGGAGCAAAATTTGTCCGATTATTGTCTGGCGATCACAGAAACGATCATATTCTTCCAGATGTTTTTCCTCGGCTCCACTATGCCTTTAACCGTATTGGTGATTATGCCGAAGCAAGAGGTATTAAAATAACTATTGAAAATCACGGCGGCCCCACAGCAACAGGGCAAAGAGTTGCCAGAATTATGGAAGGCATCAAAACTCCTGCGGTTGGTGTCAACTACGATCCCGCTAACTTTTTGAATCAAGGAACCGATCCCTTGATGGCATTACGCTACATCCTTCCTTGGGTAAACTACAGTCATTGGAAAGATGTGCGATGGGTTAATGGTGGCCCTCAATTTTGTGCTTTTGGAGAAGGAGAAATTGTTTGGCAACCAATTATCCAAGAACTATTAAATGCAGGTTACCAGGGATATTGGGTAGTTGAATATGAAGAACCATCAGATGTTGAACATGGAACCAAAGAAAGTGTAAATAATTTGTGTAAATTATTACAAAAATTCTGATTCCTGTTCCTTGATTTTCATCAAAGGTTAGTAATTAAATGTCATTTTCTCTAGATGGACATGTTGCCTTAGTCACAGGAAGTTCTGCTGGTTTGGGAAAAGCGATCGCCCTGAAATTGGGACAAGCCGGCGCCAAGGTAGCAATTAACTACAACAACAACGAATCACGAGCTAAACAGGCTTTGGCTGAACTAGAACAGCAAGGTAGCCAAGGAATTTTAGTGCGTGGGGATGTCACCGAAGAAGCAGACGTGGCAGATATTTATGAAGCGATCGCCACACAACTTGGTGCTGTAGATATTTTGGTGTTGAATGCCACAGGAAACCAGCCCCAGATTCCCTTTGAGGAGTATAGCTGGCAAGATTTCCAAACAATGCTTGACTTTTTTGTCAAGAGTCCCTACTTACTGACTCGTATTTGCCTACCCGTGATGAAGCACAAACAATGGGGACGAATTATCAATATCAGTAGTGACGTTTGCTTTCGGGGGGTGAATAACTTTAGTGCTTACGTTACCGCCAAAAGTGGACAACTTGGTTTTACACGCAGTATGGCAACCGAACTTGCACCCTTTGGAATCACAGTCAACGCCGTTGCTCCGGGGTGGATTCCTGTAGAACGCCATGAAAGCGTCCCTCAAGACAAAAAAGATGCTTACCAAGTAAGAATTCCTATGCAGCAATGGGGTACTCCACAGGATATTGCTGAAGCAGTGCTTTACTTTGCTAGTCAAGAGTCCAAATTTGTCACAGGGCAGTATTTATGTATTAACGGTGGCTTTACTCTTATGTAAATATATTTAAACAACACGTAACTCAAAAAAATAAATAACAGCTTTAAGCTGTTGACTGTTAACTGTTTTTTGTCTCACGCAAAGACGCAAAGGCGCAAAGAATAAGAAAGAACTAAGCTCTGTACAAATTAATCATAGTGTAAATACCTGAAAGCATCTGAAAAATTCAGTCTGTGCTATGTCTAAAGATACAAGCTTTTTACCAGTAGTTTATGTGATTCTCAATTGGGAAAAGTAGTTATCTTTGAATCAGGGATTATGCCGCAATATTTTGGACAGCTGCACACAAGCGAGCCACCTTGGTCAATTCTGGGAGCAGTAGAAGCAATACAAAAAGACGATCGCCATATCCTATTAAAATGCGGCATTCCCTGTCTGAAGATTAGTATCCTAGCACCTAACTTAATTCGGGTAAGGTTGACCCCAACTGGCGAATTTTTACCCAGGCGATCGTGGGCAGTGGCACAGGCGGATGAAGAATGGTCTAAAGTGCCCTTTGAAGTACGAGAAACAGCAGAGACTATAGAAATTACAACCGAGAAATTGTCTATTGTCGTCTCCCGCGATCCTTGTCGTATCCAGTGCTTCGACTCAGCAGGACAGCCCTTTGCTGAGGATGCAGACATGGGGATGGGGTGGCGGACTGGTGCGATCGCTGGGTGGAAACGCATAGAAACCGACGAACATTTCTATGGTTTTGGTGAACCCACTGGCTTGCTAGATCAGCGATCGAAAGTAAGAACTAATTGGACAACTGATGCGATCGATTTTGGGATTTTGACAGACAGTATGTATCAGTCGATTCCCTTTTTTATCGCCTTGCGTCCGGGTTTGGGCTACGGGCTTTTTTTCAATACTACTTTTTGGAGCCGATTCGATCTCGGTGCCCAGCAGCCTGGAGTCTGGCGGATGGAAACCCAGGGAAGCGAACTAGATTACTACATCATTTATGGGCCGGAACCCGCAAAAATTCTTCAAACCTACACCCAACTAACTGGACGGATGCCTTTACCACCCCGATGGTCGTTAGGTTACCACCAGTGTCGCTGGAGTTATGAATCACAGGATATAGTACAGAAACTGGCGCGGGAATTTCGTCAGCGGCAAATTCCCTGTGATGTTATCCATTTAGATATTGATTATATGAACGGCTACCGGGTTTTTACCTGGAGTCCCAAGCGATTTGCAAATCCTAAAGAATTAATCGAAAATCTCAAGGAAAATGGCTTTAAAGTAGCGACAATTGTCGAACCTGGGGTCAAGTACGATCCAGAAGCAGATTATAAAGTATTCGATGAAGGATTAAAGAACGATTATTTTGTCCGTAAAACCAACGGCCAGCTATTTCACGGCTATGTTTGGCCTGACAAAGCTGTGTTTCCTGATTACATGCGTCCAGAAGTTCAAGATTGGTGGGGAGGTTTACTAAACAGCCTAACTGACATTGGTATTGCCGGTATCTGGAATGACATGAATGAACCCACGCTAGATGATCGCCCATTTGGTGACCCTGGTCGTAAAATTGACTTTCCCCTTGATGCAGCACAGGGGCCGACTGAAGAGAAAACTAACCACGCTGAAACCCATAACGTGTATGGGTTAATGATGTCCCAGGCATCTTATCAGGCAGTTTTAAAATCCCGTCCGACAGAACGGACATTTTTCTTGACGCGCTCCGGATTTGCGGGCATTCAGCGTTGGTCAGCAGTGTGGACGGGAGACAATCAATCTCTGTGGGAACACTTAGAAATGTCCATACCAATGCTGTGTAACTTGGGGTTATCGGGCATTGCCTTTGTCGGTACAGATATTGGAGGGTTTGCGGGGAATGCCACACCGGAACTATTTACTCGTTGGATGCAGCTAGGAATGCTTTACCCTTTCATGCGGGGACATTCAGCATTGACTACAGCACAGCATGAACCTTGGGCATTTGGCGATCGCGTTGAAAAAATTTGCCGCGAGTACATTCAACTCCGCTACCGACTACTGCCTTACATCTACACCCTCTTCTGGGAAGCTGCAACCACAGGCGCACCAATTCTGCGTCCCCTACTCTATCATTTTCCCAACGATCCGCAGACTTTCAGCCTCGCAGACCAAGTAATGCTTGGTTCATCATTACTCGCAGCACCAATTTATCGTCCCGGTGTTCAATATCGTGCTGTATATTTGCCTGAAGGTGAGTGGTATGACTGGTGGAGTGGTGAGGCTTTCACAGGCCCAACCCACATCTTGGCACACGCACCACTTGAGCAAATGCCATTGTACGTCCGTGCTGGTTCCATTATTCCCATGATACCAGTCATGCAATACGTAGATGAACGTCCCATAGACCAGATGAGGCTACGGATTTGGAAGGGCGTAGGTGAGTTTACCCTGTACGAAGATGACGGTCACACTTTTGAGTACAAAACAGGAGCGTTTTGCACAACAACTTACCGCGTTAATTCACAAGAACAACGAACCATTGTTGAGATTGAAGCCAGAGAAGGTGAGTTTTCACCTGCAAAGCGTGAAATCATTGTGGAATTAGTTGGTGTTGGCGAACAAAGCTTTGTTGATGATGGCACTGCACATCAATTAGAGTTTTCTACTTAGCGGTTTATCCCATTAGGGATTTCCAAATAAAAAAATATTCAACTTTTTCAACTTTTATTGTGGGGAGGGCAAGATGCCATTGGTGTCAAGTTAAGAAAAATAGAATCTTGTCAAGTGGTTAAAGCTCAATTTATATTTTTACGATCGCCCACGAGCGCACAATTCACAACTACAACTTATTCCTTGGTTAGTCGAACATCAGCGTTCTATGGGCTTGGTTAAAGCTGTTCGTCAACGGCATCGACGCAACGCCGCAAGGTCGCTTGACATCTCGGCATCTGCTTTCACTTGACACCAATGGCGTCTCGCCCGCCCTAAATTAGCCCTCTTGTTTTTGAAGAAGATTAGCAGAGTCAACAACTTATTTGATAATGATAAATAGCTAGGCTATGAGAAAAGCCTGGACATTCGTGATTGTAGCTGAGCATTCACTGAAGGTATGGCAACTATCGTTGCAGATGGTCGGGATTTTAATACGGTTGTCTTAAAAGGAACTATAGACACTTAGACATGGAAAAGATAGTCATCGTCAAATGGAAACTCAAAGAGTCGGAAGTGTCACGCATTTTGAAAATGCTACCGGAACTGGCTGAGAAGACTAGAAATGAGGAAGGTAATATTTCCTACACGATCTATCAGTCGGAAAGCGATCCTCGTGAACTCATACTTCATGAGCATTACGTCGACGACGATGCCGCAGAAACTCATAAACAATCGCAACACTACAAGAGAATCGTCGTGAACGAAATCATCCCGCATCTTGAAGTCCGCGAGGTAATATTGGTAAAAAAACTCGTTTAAATTGGTTATTGATACAAATATCGCAATCAACCGTGCCAAGGAGGTTTTATGTCGAAAAAGGTGCTAATCATTGTATCGAACGCTCATGTCATTGGTCCCCACAACAGAAGAACAGGTATTTTTTTGCCGGAAGTAGCGCATCCTTATGCTGAATTCGACAAAGCAAAATACCAAATCGATTTTGCAAGTCTTACCGGAGACACTCCGTTTCTCGACGCGCTCAATCTGGCTGACGACCCCGACAATCTATCCTTTTTGGTGGGAAAAGGATGGGCATCAATGCAGAAAGCCAAGAAACTATCAGACGTGGATGTCAGCCAGTATGACGCCATCTTCGTTCCCGGTGGTTTGGCGCCAATGGTTGATATGCCTGAACACCCGCTTCTTAAAAAGGTTGTCAAAGAAACTTACGAGCGAAGTGCCGTCGTTGGAGCAGTTTGTCATGGTCCGGTGTCGTTGCTAAACGTAAAACTGAGTGACGGTGCCTATTTGCTCGCCGGAAAGAATATCACTTCATTCACAAACGATGAAGAAGACAACTACGCCAAAGCTGATGTGCCTTTCGAGCTGGAAACAGCCCTCATCAAACAAGGCGCGATCTTTCACAAAGTCGCACCTTGGCAAGCAAACAGCATTTATGACGGTAATCTCGTCACTGGCCAAAATCCCGCTTCTGCCAAAGGCGTTGCCGAGAAAATGATAAAGCTTTTAGGAGAATTGTACGAAACACCAACCCGCTTCGCAACCTGACGGAGCAACAAAAACTAAAATTTATAGATAAAAAGCGGAAACTAAAGCCCCGTAATCGTTTGGGCGATTGGATTATCCTAAAGTGACAAAAGAGGGTTAGGAACTTCCAGAAAATAAATTATGCCATTAACAATAATAATAATCATTTTAAAGGGGGTGAAAGGGCTTCCGTCGGCAGCCCTTTCACCCCCTTTTGTAGTAAAGTTCCCAGCGTACCCAATTCATGAAACGTATAGTAGAGTTTGCTCACAAACATCAAGGAAATATACGTTTAGCCTACTATCCTCCCTATTACAGTAAATATAATCCGATAGAAAGGACATGGGCAATACTAGAAAACCATTGGAATGGTAGTATTTTAGATGAAATAGAAACAGCTTTAAACTTTGCTAGTACTATGAAATGGAAAGGTAAGCATCCAGTAGTTAAGCTAGTACATGAAACCTCTGCTCAAGGCGTAAAGCTGACAAAAAAAGCTATGAATCAAATCGAAAAAAAGATTGAGCGATTAACCAATTCTAGCCATGAAATTTTCCCAAATCTAGGTAATTGGTTGATTGATATATGTTGTGGTAAAACAAGCGTGATTTGATTTGAATAACAGCATTTATTAATCTACAAAGCAATACTAAATTTACACTTTTTCATTGTCAGCCAGACAACAAGTGTATAGACTATTCATGCGTAGATGAAGGGGAGAAGAGGGGTTGCCGTCGGCAACCCCTCTTCTCCCCCCTAAAATAATTATCATTATCTAAACCAGCCTGCCTCTTATTTTTTTGGAATAATTTATTCTTTGGAAGTCCCTTATGTAATGTAAATGTGCAGCATCTTACCTTATTGGGGCGAATATCCATAAATTTTCTGAAAATTATCCTTTTTCAAAATAATAGGTAAAAATATTTCGTATATTCACTTAATTTTGTACCTAAGTAGGAGCTTTTCGGTATATTCATCACTGGTATCCAGAAACTTTCGGCATAACATCCAAATTAGGAGATTAGACTGAAATTTTCTCAAGGCTATAGTCGCTTTATTTACCTACAGAGGAGCTATAAAGCTCTTAATCCTTAACTCTTTATTTGCAAATGATATACAAACACCATCGACAAAAGCTGTTGAAATCGATCGCATTATTTTTAGTTGGAATATTTCTGCAATTTTTGTTTTACATTCCAACACCAGTCTTATCCCAAAATTCCAATAACTGTAGCAGTATTACAGTTCCTTTAACACCTGAGGAACAAACTTATGCTCGTGCTGCTTGGCAGTATTTTGTGAAAAATTATCAGCCAGCAACGGGATTTACCAATTCTACTGGGGGTTATCCTTCCGGTACGCTCTGGGATATGGGAAATTACCTGATGGCGTTGAATGCTGCACGCTGGTTGAATCTTACTGACCAAGCAGACTTTGATGCTCGTCTGAATAAGTTTTTGACAACTCTTAGCAGCCTAAAGTTATTTGAGGATGCGTTACCTAATAAAGTCTATAACGCAGCCACCGGACAGATGGTTGATTATGGCAACAATCCCATTGAACGGGGTATTGGCTGGTCTGCTTTGGATGTCGGTAGAATTCTGGCTGCGTTCGATGTTATTCGCAGCTGTCATCCCCAATATAATGATTGGCTCAAAGGCATTGTAACGAAATGGCAGGTAGGGCGATCGCTCAAAGATGAACAACTTTTTGGTGCTACTGTTCTCTCAGACAATAAAACATTACTGGTGCAAGAAGGACGACTCGGCTACGAAGAATATGGTGCTAGAGGTTATCAACTTTGGGGTTTCTCTGCACCAAAAGCTATTGCTTTTGAACCGTTTAAGTTAGTGGAAATTAATGGCGTACAAATTCCCGTTGATACCCGTGATTTTCAAACTACTAACGCCAATAATTACGTAGTGAGTGAGTCTTATATTCTTGATGGTATTGAATTTGGCTTGCAAGGTGAGTTAGCTGATTTTGCAGCTAGAGTTTTAGATGTGCAAAAACGCCGTTACGATACTACAGGTCAGTTAACTGCGGTTACAGAAGACAATATTGACCAAGCACCTTATTTTCTCTATAACACCGTTTACGCCAACGGTAAAAATTGGGCAACAATTACCGACGCTAATCAGTCTTATCCACAATTCCGCAGTATCAGCACCAAAGCTGCTTTTGGTTGGCGGTATCTTTTTCCAGATAATTCCTATGCCCAAAAGATTTTTGATGCTGTCAAGGATCTCCGGAGTCCTGATGATGGTGGCTACTATGCTGGTATTTATGAAGAATCAAAGCAACCCAATAAAGCTTTGACAGGTAATACTAATGGTCTAATTTTGGAGATTTTATACTACAAAGCTAGGGGAAATCGCCCTTTAATTGCCTCTGGTTCTGTAAGCGTGTCTACTGGTAAACCCAGTGAGAATGCAACACCCTCAAATCAAGCGAATTCTACTGTTACGGCTCCTACCCCAACCCCTACGGATACTTCTAAAATTACAGAAGTGGCTGTTGCACCGATTCCACCTGTGGGTAGTCCGCAAGCATCATCTAACCTCAAATTAGAACGATCGCTAAGTCTGATTGAAAAACGCTATGCAGAGGCAGCTTGGCGATACTTTCAAGCTAATTATCATTCTAAGAGTGGGCTAATTGACGATCGCAGCGATTTCAAAGGTGCAACTCTTTGGGGCTTAGGAGATTATCTCGCAGCCCTCCATGCGGCGCGATCGCTCGATATAATTAACCCCAAAGAATTTGAAGGGCGCACCCGACATCTTTTAGCAGCCTTGACAAAATTACCGTTATTTGCTGGAGAGCTACCGAGTCGTAGTTACGATACTAGAACGCTGCAATCAATAGATTATGGTGGAAATCCCATTCCAGAAGGAAATGGCTGGTCAGCTTTAGATTTAGGTAGAATGCTGGCAGCGCTTTATAACTTGAAAACCTGTCATCCAGAATACACGGCTGCGGTTGATAAAATTGTGCTGGATTGGTCATACTTGCGTGTGGTACGGGAAGGTATTCTTTCGAGTGCTACTGTTAGCAAAGAGGAAGATGGGCGATATTTTACTCGCGTTAACCCTGAAACCCGCTTAGGTTATGAAGAATATGCCGCTCGTGCTTTTCAATTATGGGGGTTTAATGTTGAGCGTTCGGCTGTTGGCGGTGAATATCAAACTGCCTCAGTAGAGGGAGTAAAAGTACCAATCCAACGCCATCGCATAGATACTAACTCCAAAGTTAACCAATACACAGTTAGCAATCCTTTCTTACTCTATGCTTTGGAATTTGGACTAGATCCACAAATGCGATCGCTCTTTGAGCCTATTTTCCAGGCGCAAGCCGAACGTTACCGTCGTACCGGCACTCTCACAGCCTCAGCTACTACGCTAATCGATCGCAAGCCTTACACTGTCCACAGTACAATTACTGGTCAAGGCGATGGTTGGGTAGCTTTAGGAGATGACGGTCAACCTGTACTAAAGGGACGATTGGTAAGTACAGCAGTAGCTTTTGCTTATCATGCTTTGCTTCCAGAAAACAAGTATAGTCAAGAATTACTGCAAGCAACAACTGATTTATATAATCCATCGGCTGGATTTTATGAAGGCTTCTATGAAACTACGGGTAAAAGGGCAGTTGGTTTCACTAGCGGCACCAACAGTATGATTTTGCAATCCTTATTGTACAAAGTGATCAATAGACAACCTCTAATTCGTCCGACTACCACCATGAAGTCTCCTTGGTGGGTGGCAGTAAACAAGGGTAATTCTGGGCGAGGTTTGCCCAACAATGCAATACAACAAACCAAATTAATTTCTGATGGTTCTGGAAGTTACTGGGGTTCAACTAGTGAAAATACTTCACTAGTAAGTGGTACAAAAGTTACAGAATAAATTAAAAGGCAACTAACTCAGAACTTACGCACAGGTAACAGAAAACGTAGAGTCCTATAACCGTAATCACAAAGCTGTGTTTGTTAATAACCAGTTGTATTTGGGAATACTTGTACATGAGTCAATCTAGTCATATCATGTCTGCCTAATCAGTAATCCAAAATCTAAAATCCAAAATATTACCAAGATGACTTCAGTTTCTATTATTGATAATTCCGCAAATTTTTCTGGTAATAGCCGCTCCTTACTCAAAAAAAGAACGCTGTTATTTCGCTATCTGGCAGAAATAAATTTAATTTTTGGTATCTGGTATTTGCAATGGCGCATCACTCACTCTATTAATTTCGATGCGCTTTGGATATCTATTCCTTTGCTAATAGCAGAAATTTATAGTTATTTCGGTGGCGTGATGTTTGTAATTGGCTTGTGGCGGCCTTTAGTTAGACAAATTAAGTCTCTCGACCAGATGACCCCATCAATACCTAAATCTGACTGGCCAACAGTGGATGTGTTTATAACGTGTTATAACGAGCCGCCGGAAATTGTAGAAGAAACTGCTAAAGCTGCTCTAGCAATGGATTACCCACCAAGTAAGTTACGTGTTTACGTGCTGGATGATGGTAACTCAGCTGATATGCGAGCGATGACAGAAAGATTGTGCATTGAGGACTTGCAATCACCACAATTAGAGCAGGAAGCAGAACGAATTGATGCAGAATACTCTTGTTTGTTGGAGCGCTTGAAGCAACTAGAAAATCTCACACCCAAAACTCAAGCTGCTGAAGAATGGCTGCAAGCATCATCGGAACCAGAGGTAAACCAGTTTGGTAGCAAATTTGTGGAAAGTTTGCGACAGTTTATTCTTTGGTTACCTCCACAGCATCAAAGTATCAGGGAACGCCTCACCACCGAATGCAAAGCCTTAGAAGAAAGTATTCGCAAAAAAGAACTAGAACTAGTTGAACTCGCTCGTTTTCGCTACATTGCTCGTCCTAAACCAGCTGGTGTACCCCACCACGCTAAAGCGGGTAACCTCAATTACGCAATTTTTTCTGGGGAAACTTCTGGAGAGTTTATTCTCACCTTAGATGCTGACCATATTCCCAAACCACAATTTATTAAGCGTGTTCTGCCTCATTTCTATACTTATAATCTTTTCACAGGGAAATATGACCAGAATCAAATTGCTTTTGTCCAGACCCGTCAGGATTTTTACAACATTCCTCCAGGCGATCCTTTTGGACATCGAGCAAATTTATTTTATGGCCCGCTCCAACAAGGTAAAGATGGCATGAATGCTGCTTTTTATACAGGCACAAATGCACTTTTGAGACGGGAAGCACTGATTAGTGTAGGACTGCAATATTTTGCTGATGAATTTGCCAAAGATGAAAAACGTTTAAATGAATTTCAATTAATTGGTGGTGTATCCAGCAACAGTATTACAGAAGATATGAATACAGCAATGCGTCTACATAGCGCTGGATGGAAATCTATTTATCACAATGAATTGCTAGCAGAAGGTTTAGCGCCAGATGACCTCAGTTCAACTCTTAAACAAAGGCTACGCTGGGCACAAGGAACTATTCAAGTGCTAGTGAGAGAAAATCCGTTAATAAAACCAGGCCTAAGTTTTTGGCAAAGGTTACATTATTTTAAAACGATGTATAGCTATTTTTCTGGTTTTGCAACTCTGGTTTTTATTTCTTGTCCAATTATCTATTTTTTCACGGATATTATTCCAGTTAAAACCTACGGACCGGACTTTGCCATACACTTTTTCCCAGCTTTTATTATCAACCGTTTGACTTTCCTTGCAGCCACCTGGGGCATTCCGGCTGGAGAAGTTTGGCGTTCCGAACAATATGCGATCGCTTTATTTCCTTTATTAATTCAAGCTGTATGGAGTGTGTTCACAGGACAAAAACTCAATTTCCAAGTCACACCTAAACAACGACAATCTGGTATTTATATCCGGCTAGTTTGGCCACAGGTTGTTGTTTTTATCTTGACTATCGTGGGAATATTATGGAGCCTTTATCGGTTCGCAACTGGTCATCTTAATTATCCTGAAGTTCACCTATTGAATGGTGCATGGGCTATTTATAACTTGTTACTTTTGTCGGCTATCATCCGCGCATCTGTTTGGCAACCTCCAAAAGAAGCGTAAAGAAGATGGGAAGACGTAGGGAATAACCAATGACAAACTCGAAAATAGGCATGAAGACTCATTTAGACTGTAACAACTTTGGTCAACGAACTGTGTTGACAATTTATGCTCATGCTGATGATGAAGTTCTACCTGCTGCTGGTACTCTCAGTCTGATGTCTAAAGCAGGGTGGAATGTTCGTTGCTTAATTTTGACTGATGGTATTCTTTCTAGTTCGCCTCTTAAGGGTACACGTCATCAAGAAGCAGACGCAGCGGGTAAAATCATCGGTGCAAATTACGAATTTTATGCGCTTGAGGAGTGTAATTTTTCAACGCAAGCAGTGATTAAAGTTACTGAAGAAGCTATTGGGCGTTGGCATCCGGATTTGATTATCACTCACGCACCACAACCTGAAAAATATGGGCATAGGGATCATGAAGTGTGTGCGATCGCAGTTTCTAATGTTGCTACCCGTAAAAACATACCTTTGTGGTATTCAGCACCGCCTGTTTTCTTGCGTGGTTTTGAACCAAATTTTTTGTAGATATAACTTCTGTAATTGAGGAAAAAGTCGCAGCTATTGGTTGTTATGAATCAGAAGCAAATAAAGCATTTATGCAACTCGACGCCATACTTGTTTTATCTCGCTTTTGGGCACGTGAATTAGGTCAAAAAGATGGATATTTTGAAGCTTTTGAAATTTCTCGTCAATGGGTTGATGCTAGTTTCTTTACTGCGATCGCAAATAGTAATTACCAAGTAATCAAATAGAAGTTTTTCAGCCAATTTTTTGAAAAAATGCACTATAGTCATTAGCCATTAAACAAATGATTAATGACAAATAACAGATGTCATTAATCAGATGAAAATCTTTATATATACTAATGATATTTTATTCCTGAAAAAAATCTGAGCATTTTAATCTTAATATGAGCCTATTAGCTTTTGTCTACCTTTACAGTTAATTTCATATACCTACGAATCTTATTATATATAAAAAAATATTTCTATAGCTATTGCAGTTTATATTAAGCCAATGCCAAAATAATATTCAAGTAACTAATTGGAGAATTGATCTATGAATATGAGTGTAACTGTACTAGAATTATCTGGAATTTTAGATGGCATTAGAGGTAATGAATTGCGTCGTGAAGTTAGCAGTATTGTGGAAAAGGGAACAGATATTTTGTTGCTGGATCTTAAAGAGGTAAAGTTTATTGATAGTTCTGGTTTAGGTGCTTTAGTATCAGCAATGCAAATGGTACGAAAAGCTGAGGGCAAACTTTTTGTCTGTTCGATCAGCGATCAAGTCAGAATGTTATTTGAATTGACTAAAATGGATAGGATTTTTCAAACTTTTGCCGATCAAGAGGAATTCAATCGCAAAGTACTAGCAATGCAAAATTGAAATATAGTAATCGGCTTGACTTTTGGAATATATTTGGTTCCATTAGGGAGTAAATCAAGACACAATTAATCGCGTCTGTAGATAATAGTAAATCAGCTTTTTAGAGCTGATAACGAGTTTTTTCAGGCAATCAAATAGGAGTTATATATCGACGTTTAAGTATACTAGCCAAAGTTAACTTTTACTAAAGATAAGTCATCATCAAGATTATCTTGAGTATTAAAGCTGAGAAGATTTGCTAATAATTGATTGAGGTTACAGATATCTGTTTGGCTACATTTAGTTAATAAGTTAATGAAAGCATCAAGACCTAAAATTGTCCCATCTGGCTGATTAATTTCATAAGCACCATCACTAAAAATATATAAACTACTGTTTTCTTGGACTTCAAAAACAGCATTGTCAAATTCAACATCAGGTAAAAATCCAATTGGTAAATCTAAAGAAATTAGCTGTTGAATTTGGATATTTGTTGTAGAGGGACTAGATAAAAGTAAAGCAGGTGGATGTCCGGCATTGGCATAAATGAGTTGGCGTTTCAGACGGTGATAAACTCCATACCAGATTGTGAAGTATTTATCACCGTGCTTCCTCATTTGGAAGGCGTGATTGAGAGCTTTTAAGACTTCACTGGGTTGACAAAAGTTGGTATTTGGTAGAGATTGCGATCGCAATACATTCAGCACCGATACAGATAATAGTGCTGAACCCACTCCATGTCCTGATACATCCAACAAATAAATTGCCAAATGATCGTCATCGATCCAATTATGGCCAAAGCAATCACCCCCTAGCTGTGCTGAAGGAATAAACAAATTTTCTGTAGTTACTGCTCCTACGAGGGGTGAGGGTAAAAGCGATCGCACGTAATCAGCTGCTTCAGCCAATTCTGTTTCTAAAATTTGCTTTTGGGTTTGCAAATCCTGATTGAGTTTTTCCAAAGCTTGCTTTTTACTTTGTAAATCCTGATTGACCTGGTGTAACCTGAGTCCTGCTCTAACTCTTGCTTTCAATTCATTCATCTCTATTGGTTTAGAGATAAACTCGTCTGCTCCAGCGTCAAGTCCCCTAACTCTATCTTCTTCCTCTCCTCGAGCTGCTCCCCTAGCAGTCAATAAAATAAAAAAGGTAGTCGCTAAGTCTGGATCTGACCTAATTCGCCGACATACTTCTAGTCCATCTAAGTGGGACATCATCCAATCACAAATAATCAGAGCAGGATGCAGCAGTTGTGCTTGTGTAATTCCTTCTTCACCATTACTGGCGATCGTAACATCATAACCCTGCTTTTTGAGGGTGCTTTTCAGTACTGCTCGGACTGTAGGATCGTCATCAATAACTAAAATTTTAAACATAAATTATATTTTTAAGTAGAATGAAAACGAAATATTCTATTTAATTTAAATTATATGAAATTTAGTTTTTCATGTATAGTGAAAATACTCAAATTAAATAAACTGATTAGCGAATAAGATGATTGTAAAATATTTAATTGGTTAAGAAGTGAATAAAAAAATATATCTCAAAGTCAACACAGATCTAACAGCTTCGCCTGAGGTTTTATCTTGGTTTGAGCAGATGAATCAACCAAGCTTTCGTAATAAACAAATTTGGTGGCAATGTCAGACACTTTTGATGGAGGGCTTTACTAACATTGTTGAACATGCCCACAAAAATTTACCCCTTGAAACTCCAATTGAGATAGAAGCTCTGCGTTTAAATGAGTATATAGAAATTCGCATTTGGTCACAAGGCGAATGCTTTGATTTAGAGGAGCAATTGCGAAAAACGTCAGAATTTGAAGATAATAACCAAGAGCGTGGGCGTGGTTTAAAAATCATGTCTGCTCTTGCTGACAAGTTGAGTTATGAGCGGACAATAGATAATCGTTACTGCTTATTTATTAGTAAATATTACTAATAAATAAGTAGATTTCAGCAAGGATAAAGTATACAAAAATTTGTCTCAAAGTCTATATAGCCGACTATCACTTGATGTCCTAAACTACCTGAAAACTGCTATATATGCTCAGGCTACAGCCTCTATTTCGTCATTAAAAACTCTTGGATACGTTTAACAAACTCTTCTAACTCTGAGATTAAGTTATTAGTGCCTTGACGCTCTTGGTTATAAGCTAGTTGTTCTAGTTTTTCTGCTGCCAGATGCATAGTTGTGACTCCCATATTGGCACTAGCACCTTTAATTTGATGGGTTTCTCGTGCTAGTTGCTCAAAGTCCTCACCAGCGATCGCGATTTTAATCATCTCTATACGAGCTTGAATATCGTCAACAAATATTTGCAGTAGTTCTATTTCAAATTCTGGGTTATTTTCTGAGACTTGATGCAAGCGTTCCCAATCAATTGCTAGGTCAAATAAATCAATATTTTTTGTAGAAATCTTTTCTTCGCATACAAAAGTTTGTTTTGGCAATATCACCATCGCCCAACGCTCTAAAGCTGCCGCTAATTTTTCCTTCATTACTGGCTTGCTCAAATAGTCATTCATGCCTGCATCTATACACATTTGTTCGTCTTCTTTCATAGCATTAGCTGTCATGGCAATTACCACAGGACGACGACCACTTGCAAAGCTGTTTTCTTGCCAACGATGAATTTCTCTTGTGGTTTCCAAACCATCAAGAACAGGCATTTGGCAGTCCATCAAAATTAAATCGTAAGGAATTTTTTCTAATAACTGCAAAACTTCTTGACCATTGCCAGCAACATCAGCGCTGTAGCCAAGACTTTGGAGTTGTTTCAAAGCTACTTTCTGATTTACTAAATTATCTTCTGCTAGAAGAATTCTTAATTTAGGTAAGTTAGAAGTTGGGGAAGGAGACCCAGGTACGCAGGGCCAAGGGGACGCAGGGAATGTACTAAATAGATTCTCCGTCGCCGTGTCCTTTTCTTTTGTTTCTAAAATGGTCACGATGGCATCAAAAAGTCGAGACGGCTTAACAGGTTTAACCAAATAAGCGGCAAATCCGATTTTTAGCGCTCGTTGGATTTCATCGCGTTGGTTAGTAGAGGTGAGCATAATCAAAGGTAACTGGGCAATGGCAGAATTTTTCTTAATTTCCTCTCCCAAAGTCATGCCATCCATTTCTGGCATCTGCATGTCAATTACAGCAATGTCATACAAACTTTTGTGCTTGGCAGCTTGTTGAATAGCTTTGAGGGCAATAGTAGCGGAAGCAGCTTGATCTACTACCATCCCCCAACGGGTAGCTTGATACTGGATGATTTTGCGATTTGTAGCGTTATCATCGACTACTAATAAGCGGCGATTAGTTAGAAGTGTGCGTTCGTGTATTGAGGAAATAGGTTGAAGTTGCTTGGGGAAAGTTATTTCAAACCAAAACTTAGATCCTTTACCCAGCGAACTTTCTACGCCAATTTCTCCTCCCATCAAGCTTACCAGTTGTTTGCAGATGGCTAATCCCAAACCTGTACCGCCATACTTGCGGGTAGTGGAAGCATCTACTTGGGTAAATGGCGTAAAGAGTTTGGATTGATCTTCAAAGGTAATGCCAAGACCAGTATCTATGATGGCAAAATTAATAGTAGCTGTAGTAAAAGTTTCTGATCGCAATTCTACTCTTACTATTACCTCTCCACTGCTAGTGAATTTGATGGCGTTGCTGATTAAATTCATCAGAATTTGCCGCAAACGACCAGCATCACCTTGCAGATGCGTGGGGACGTTGGGATAAATTAAGGCTGCAATTTCTAATCCCTTGTTATGGGCTGGGGGTGCCAATAATTCCAATACCTCTTCCACACAGGTAGATAAATCAAAATCTAAAGTTTCTAATACCATCTCTCCAGCTTCAAGTTTGGACAAATCCAAAATTTCGTTAATTAGGCTTAACAGAGCATCTCCACTAATGCGAATTGTTTCGATAAAATCCCGTTGCTCTGCATTCAGGGGAGTTTCTAACATTAAACCTGTCATCCCCAACACAGCATTCATGGGGGTACGGATTTCGTGGCTCATGTTGGCTAAAAAAGCGCTTTTGGTTTTAGAAGCTAATTCAGCTTCGTGACGGGCAACTTCGAGTTCTCGTCGCTGTTGAGTTTCTGCATCTAACATTTGAGCTTGGGCTAAGGCGATACCTACTTGGTCAGCTATTTGCCGCAAAAGATGAGTTTCAAAACTAGACCATTGACGAGAACTACCGCACTGATGAACAATCAGCAAACCGCAGAGTTCTTCTTTGACGAGAATAGGCACAACTAAATTGGACTTGACTCCAAATTGTTGGAGTAATTCTATGTGATTTTTTTGGGCTTCACCTAGATCCAAATCTGCAAGCCCCAAATTGCGTTTTTGACGATACTGCTGTAGATAATACTGTTGTAGATATTCCGCTCGAAAGTAAGCATCGGTGAGCTTTTTCTCTTTAATTGTCAGCCAGCCAGAAACTACTGCTTCGACGATGGTGGTTGCAGATCCATCTAACAAAGGTTGATAGATTAAAACTCGATCGCTATGAAGAATTTTTTGTACTTCCGTAACAGCGATTTGCAGAATTTCTTTAATTTGCAAAGATTGGCGAATCTTCAGGGTGATTTCCGTAAATAATTGCGATCGCAAGTTTTGGCGTTGCAGTTCTTCTTCTGCTTGTTTGCGCTCAATAAACTGTCCGACTTGCTCGCCAATGGAATTCATAACTTTTGCCAAATCTGAGTCAGGTTGCTGGATTTCATGGCTAAAGCAAGTAATCACACCAAGGATTTTTTTACCCCCACGAATCGGAAAACCAAAAGCTCCGTGCAGTCCTGCTTTAGCAGCAATTTTTAAGCGCACAAAATCGCGATCTTTCGCGACATCAGCAATCCAAACAGGTTTAGCACTAGCCCAGACACGACCAGGCAGACCAATTCCTGGCGCAAACGTGGCCTGCCGACTGAATATTTCAAATTCCTGCATTTCTAATGAGGTTTTATACCAGTTATCTAAAAAAGCCAGTATGTTAACTTGCTGATCCACCATCCAAATTTCACTCAGAGCCGCTCCCAAACTTTCGCAGATTCCTTGTAATATTTGGCTCATGGCTTCGTTGATGGTAGTAGACTCTGCTAAGACACGAGTTGTAGCATACTGGGCTTTGAGATGCTGTTCTGCTCGTTTGCGATCGCTGATATCAATACCTGTAGCAATAACGTATTCAACGCGACCTTCATAGTCTTGCAAAATAGTGTTAGTCCATGCAATTAACCGCCGACTACCATTCTTCATGCTCCAATAGCTTTCGTACTCTTTTGAGCCTTCACCAGTCCGCAGTCGTTCAAAAACTGCTTTCACCGAATCTACCTGTTCCGGAAGTAAAAACAGATTCCAGAAATGCCTTCCTCTGACTTCATCAAATGAGTAACCAGTTGTTTGCTCGCAAGCTTGATTGAAGCGAACAATTTGCCCTTGTGGGTCTAGAACTATTACCAAAGCACTGGCTGTATCAAGAACTGCTGAGATAAAGTTGCGTTCTTTGTTCAGTGTCTCCTCTGTCAATTTACGCTCCTTTACCTCACGATAAATAAAGTAGTAGACTATGGCCATAATCAGGAAACTTAAGCAAATAGCGATCGCCTGCATCAAAATCGTATTATTGACACTGGTTTTAGTGATTTTTAAATGCTGCTGAAGCTTTTGTTGTTCCTGCTTTTCCATCTCACGAATGATATTGCGAATATCACTCATGAAATTATTTCCCTGGTCTGTTTTGATTACCTCTAATGCCGCATCCAATCCTTGATGTTGGCGCAAGTCGATAGTCTTTTTGAGTTCGTTGAGTTTTACTACTATCAGGGGTTCAACAGTGTCGATTTGACTCAGTTGCTGAGGATCGTTTGCTGTTAATGTTCTTAGCTGCTGAATTTCTGGAATAACTTTGATAAGTGCTGTTCGGTATGGTTCCAAATACACATCGTTTCCAGTGAGTATATATCCACGTTGTCCCGTTTCAGCATCCTTGATATTAGAGAGAAGTTCTTCCAAACTGTTAATTGTCATTTGAGTGTTGAGCAAATTTTTACTCGTATTAATCAACACTTCTGTACTTTGATATGAGAGCGTGCCAATGATCACTAAAATAGCCAACGCCAACCCAAATCCTTGGGCAATTCTTGTTAAAAATTGTTTGCGTACCTTCTGTGCTTGTTTGCGTGTATCACTCGCCAAAACCAAACTTGCTAAAGTACGCCGCATTTCTAGTTGCTTGATTACTTGGCGGCCAAGCATTCGTAATGCTTCAATTTGTTCTGGAGAGAGGTTTCTGGGTACATGGTCAATTACACAAAGTGTTCCTATTGCATATCCTTCGGGATTTGTCAATGGTATACCAGCATAAAACTGCACATGAGGATCGGAATTAACTAGCGGGTTTGTGGCGAACCTTTCGTCTTTTGTGGCATCAGGGACAACAAAAACCTCAGGTTGCAGAATCGCATGGGCGCAGAACGCCACATCTCTGGGAGTTTGTAGGGCATCCAAACCAACTTTTGACTTGAACCACTGGCGATCGCGATCGACTAAACTGATTAAAGCAATGGGAGTTCCACAAATATATGAGGCTAGACGAGTCAGGTCGTCAAAAGCCTTTTCCGAAGGAGTATCGAGGATTTTATACTGTAAAAGAGATTCAATTCGCTGTGTTTCGTTCTCAGGTAATGGTGCTTTCATCATTCAGGAGTCAGAATTCAGAATTCAGGAGTTAGAAGTTAAGAGTTAGAAGTTAGGAGTTAAGAGTTAGGAGTTGGGAATTAAAAGACTTTGATAGTCAAGTTTTATAATTTGAAAAATATCAAAAAATCAAAAATCTATAGCACGCTTGATTTTATATTTCTTCTGAATTCTCAATTCTGAATTATTTTTTGCTAAAATTTGACACGCAACTGTCCTGTTAAAGAGTTACCGCCGTAAGCGCTTTCTCCTGTATCTTGATTGCGGACATTACTAAAGCTGTAGCCCAAGTCTGCTTCAATATTCGGTGATAGCTTTACCGTACAGCGTGTTTGATAGGTATTGGCATTATCGAATTCTCCTTTAAGTCGCTGTCGTCCTAAGTTAGCAGCTAGGCGACAGCGCAAGAATTTAGCAATATCTCCTTCCCAAGCTAATTCAGCGTTGTAAACTAGGAAATCTGGTGGTGAAAAATAGCCACTTGTGCTTTCTAAATCGCGATCGTAACTCCAAGTAAATAAGTTAGCTGCTAAAGAAAATTGTCCAAATTTCCGCTCTAGCCTACTAAAAGTCTGCACCTCAGAATTACCATCGTTGTAGTTACCCAAACGCAAAGAAGAAAATAAGCTGGTGTTTCGATCGATTTGCCAGAATAAATCAGGTCCAAATCGCCAAGTAGTAATTTCATTTTCTAAAGTTCGGGCATTAGATTTATAAGGTCCTTGTTCTAAATTACCTGATAATACTAATAGCGATCGCAATTGCCCTGATGGTGAAACTCGCGCTGGCACAATCGGAACTTCGACCTTAGCATTGAGATTCATCGCTGCCGGTAAACGGTCGAACACATCAATTCCGGTTGCTGTTTGTAGGGTCACTTGTCCAATTTTTCCCTGCCAGCCAACTTGCAAAGGAAAATTGCTAACTGATTCAACACCCCGTTGATCGAAGAAATTAAAGCCCGTCTTCAAAAAGATTTTGTTGCCATTTCTCAATCGAAACTGAAGCGTTGGTTCAATGAATAAATTTGTTTGCCCAAAGTTATCTGTGTCATAGCGATAGTCGGTATGAATACTTTCCAAAACCGCACTTGGTGTTGCTGGTTCCGTGGAAGGTGTTGGAGGGCTTGAATTCTCTGGTGGCTTCGGTTTTGGTCTTGGTGGCGGTAGTCGTAAATCCGGATTCAAGTTTTCGGGTGCCGCAATCAAAAATCGATAGGGCAGAGGTTTTGAGAGTTCTAAGTGATACTGGTTTCCATTTAATGGGGAAGATGAGAGAGATTTGGTGTTTTCATGGAGTTGGGCAGCTTGTAACTTAACTTCACAGAATGCCCAAATACCTACACTCAAGATGACTCCCAATTGAATTTGTAAGTATCCCAAAATATACTTAGTAAAACTATATCGATAAATCAAGAGATAAGGTCTAAAACTATCTGCCATCAGCCGATACTGTAGGTGTATATCAATGAAAAACTAGCTGCCAAAGAATTTTTTGGCTGCTAGTTTGTGTATTCTGCTTGGATTATGATGCCCACAATATATGCTGATTACAGCGATTTTCACATGAGAGGTTTACGGAACTTTTTCAAAAATAAACTTTCATAGTAGGGTGCGTTTTCCCCAAGCGGCGCACCATCTTGATATTATCTATCGGCGTGTCGAATTACTTACCTTACTTTGGAACATTCTTAAATCCAAGATTTTGAATATTTCAATCCAAAATCGCAAATCTAAAATCTAAAATTGAATCAAGTTTGCTCCCCGCGACGGTGATTAGCGGCTTGCAATAACAAAGATTCGGCAAAAGCGATCGCATCACTCGCTGATTTTCCACCAGCTAACTGTGCTAGTTCTTCCCGGCGAGTAGTTAAATTATCTAAAGCAGTAACTCGCACAACAGTACGTTGTTCCACACTACCATTGTTAGCTTTTTTACCTTTACCTTGATTAATAGTTTGTTTATCCACCCGGAAATGACGGTCTGCCATTGCTGCAACTAAAGGTTGGTGGGTAACACACAATACTTGGTTGCGTTGACTTAACTGGTGTAATTTTTCCGCGATCGCTTGGGCAACTCTTCCGGAAACCCCTACATCAATTTCATCAAATACCATTGTCCCGGCTGCATCAACTTGAGAAAAACAAGCTTTCAATGCCAGTAAAAAGCGGCTCATTTCTCCACCAGAGGCAATTTCTGTTAAAGGTTGCAGTGGTTCTCCGGGGTTGGGACTAAACATAAAGGTAATTTTATCTGCTCCCATAGCAGTTGGGGGAGTCGGCAAAATTTCAACTTGAAATTTCACCTTTTCCATCGCTAGAGGTTTGAGTTCAGATATCAAACGTGATTCTAAATTAGCAGCAGCTTTACTACGCAGTTGAGTTAATTGATTACTTAACTGGGTGAGTTTTTCAAAACAGGTATTTTCTTGCTGTTCTAGACTTTCGATAGATTGTTCGCTGTCATTAAGTTGGGCTAATTCGCCTTGGATACGTTGGTAATAGGCGATCGCTTCTGTTAATGTCGGCCCATACTTGCGACAAATGTGCTTTAATTCCCGAACCCGTTCTTCCACTTCTTCCAATCGCTGGGGATCGGCTTCCAAACCGTCTCCATAGGCATTAATCTGCCTTCCCACTTCCATAACCGCAGCTTGGGCATCCCTGACTAATTCCAACAGGTGTTGCAGTTGGGTGTCATATTCCACCATGTCATTTAATGTTGCTTCGCTGTCTCCCAATAAATCTGCGGCGGCGGGAGTTTCATCATCGTTTTGATATAAAGCCTGATAAATTTTGTAGCTCATTTGTTGCAAATCAACAACATGATTCAGGCGTTCGCGTTCTTGTGCCAACTGTTCCAATTCGTTCGCTTCGCACAGATTGGCTGCTCCCAATTCTTGCACTTGATAGGTGAGCAAGTCGAGTTGTTGCAAACGTTCCCGTTCTGATGTCCGGCGTTTTTCCAGTGCTAAATGCGCTTGTTGGTAAGCACTAAAGCTATTGGCGACCTTTTGCCGTTGATGCATCAACGAGTCACCGCCATACAAATCCAACCAGTCCCGGACTTGGGCAGATTGTCCCACTTGCACCGTTTGACCTTGGGCTGTGATTTCCACCAAGCGATCGCGTAGTCCTCCCATCACCTGCCGATTTACCAACACACCATTCACCCGCGATCGACTGCGGACATTACTAGCTGTGGCGGTGATTTCTCGGCTAATGACTACGGAATTTTCATCAAGCAAATCGATTTCCTGTTCGGTCAACCAAGCAGCTAAGGGGGCATTTGAAGTGAAAGTAGCTTCTACCATTGCCCGACTTGTGCCTGTACGAATCACTCGACTAGAGACTTTACCGCCCAAAGCGGCATCAATAGCATCCAAAATAATCGATTTCCCGGCACCGGTTTCACCCGTCAACACATTGAGTCCTGCGCCAAATTCCAATTCCAGTTCGTCAATCAGGGCAAAGTTTTCAATTCGCAAGCAAAGCAACATCTAGCCAAAGTCTCCTTCCATAGTGCTGTTAGCGGTAGCGGGGCGTTTAGCCCGTATTGAGTGCTGAGTTGTGAGTCGGAAGAAAATTTCGGAGTTAGTCAGGCCGCAAGCGATGTCTTTACTTAAGAGGACTTAGCACTTTCAACTCAGCACAGAGAAAAGCAGCAATACCTACTACTATTAAATTAATGTGCCCATATAAGTGTAGCAAAGCAATGTGGAGTGGGGAAATGGGAAGATAGGAAGACAAGGAGGATAACTCCTCAGTCAACACTCAACACTTCCAATGCCAGATGCCCAATCTTCAACATATTGTTACAATACTTAACACGATCATTCTCAGCGGTGGCCTTTTCCATGATTGTTAAGACACTTCCCCCTAATTCCGGATCGATTCAGGAGGACAGTCGCAACGGCAACATCAGCCAAGGCGAACTGCATATTATTGATGTAGTGCCAGAAAATGGTACACAAGACTTGGTAGTGCAATCGCCAAGACTTTTAGCAGCTCGAAGGGATACTAAAACAGCCGAACCTGAGACGCGTTATGATCCCGTGGAGATAGTGGCGCATTACCAAAATAAACCCCTGCAAGTTTTAGGGCGGATTTTTGCGGTGTTGAGGCCAACACTCTCCTTCGCTTTTGGGTTGTGGTCTGATAGTAAACGAGGAATTGTTGTCAAAAATGACCGCCGCCGAGCCGTTCAGCTACGAGAATTACTAACGCAACTAGGGCCTGCTTACATCAAAATTGGGCAAGCTTTGTCCACCAGACCGGATTTGGTTCCTCCGGTATATCTGGAAGAATTAACTAGGCTACAAGACCAATTACCGCCTTTTCCCAACGAAATTGCTTACCAGTTTATTCAAGAAGAATTAGGCGCACCTCCCCAAGAGATTTACGCCGAACTCTCACCCCACCCAATTGCTGCGGCTTCCTTGGGGCAAGTTTACAAAGGTAAGCTGAAAACTGGTGAAGAAGTCGCTGTAAAAGTCCAGCGTCCAGATTTAAGAGAGCGGATTACCATTGATTTGTATATCTTGCGTAACCTCGCCGCTTGGGTACAGAAAAAGTTCAAACGGGTACGCAGTGACTTAGTTGGAATTCTCGATGAATTAGGCGATCGCATTTTTGAAGAAATGGATTATATCCATGAAGGCGAAAATGCCGAACTGTTTTTCGAGTTATACGGTCATATAAAAGACATTTACGTACCGAAAATTTACTGGGAATATACCAATCGTCGTGTGTTGACGATGGAGTGGATTAACGGCACTAAATTAACCCAGACAGAAGAAATTCGCGCCCAAGGTATAGATGCTCGTTATTTGATTGAAGTGGGTGTGCAGTGTTCTCTACGCCAACTACTAGAACACGGATTCTTCCACGCCGATCCTCATCCTGGTAATTTGTTAGCAACAACTGATGGTAAATTAGCTTATCTCGACTTTGGGATGATGAGCGAGATTAAACCACCGCAGCGCTATGGTTTAATTGAAGCGATCGTTCATGTGGTGAACCGCGACTTTGAAGGCTTAGCAAAAGACTACGTTAAATTAGATTTCTTATCACCAGAAACAGATTTAACACCAATTATTCCAGCTTTTGCTAGAGTATTTGCTGATGCCCAAGGAGCTAGTGTTGCTGAACTCAACATTAAAAGCATCACTGATGAATTATCGGCTTTGATGTATGAATATCCTTTCCGCGTACCACCCTATTACGCTTTAATTATTCGCTCCCTGGTGACGTTGGAAGGTATTGCAATATTTATAGATCCGAATTTTAAAGTTCTCAGCGAAGCTTATCCCTACGTTTCTAAACGCCTATTAACAGACCCAGCACCACAATTAAGAGCATCATTGCAAGATTTGTTATTTAAAGATGGTAGATTCCGCTGGAACCGCTTAGAAAACTTGTTAAAAAATGCGCGTAACAGCCAGGATTACGACTTTAATTTAGTGCTGAATCAGGGGATAGAATTCCTCTCATCTGAACGTGGCGCTTTCATTCGCGACAAGCTGGTGGATGAATCTGTTAATGGACTTGATGCTTTAGGTAAAAATATCTTGCATAACTTTACCTATTTACTAAGAGAACGGGTAGGGTTGACGGCAGTTAATGAAACTCCAGCCGCGACAGTTGAACAACAACAAACCTTAGAGCATATCAAACGGATTTTAAATATTCTCCGAGAAACGCGAGGCTTTGATCCAGCGCAACTTGCGCCTCAAATTGCTCAGTTATTGGTAAATCCGGGTGTGCAGCGTTTGGGTCAACAAGTGGCTAGTCGCTTTACGCAAAAGGCTTTAGCTAGGGTAATTCGGCAATTGTTGGCGTCAGAGTGAGGAGTTAGAAGTGAGGGGTTTTTAAGTCAGCACGGGCTAAATGCCCCGCTACTACTAACACCACTCAGCACTGCTGAAATTACTTGCCCGAAACTTCTCTTACTACGTTGAGAAAGTTAGACAAGATTTTTGATTGATTATCTCGTCGCCAAGCGATCGCTATTTTAAATATAGGCAATTGTCCTTGGATTTTTCGATAAACTTAAATCCTGCCGACAAACAAGCCATGGGAATTAGTGTATGTAATGGTGGTACTCTCTCATAGCAAGGAAGTACGAACGGTTCAGCCTTAAAGTCTTGAAGTTGAACTTGCGGGTAATGGGTTATACCAATTCACGAAAATTCTGATACAAATGATTAGTCTTTAAATTCTTTCCCCCTGCTCCCTGCCCCCCTGCTGCCTATTTGTTGTATCGATTTTAAAGTGAAATGGTATTAAGGGATGTTCCTTAGGGAGTACCATCACCAAAGGCTCTTGGTTGATAACTTCGTGAGAACAAAGTTGCTGAAATTTCTAATTATCAATCTTCAATCCAAAATACAAAATTTAAAATCTAATATTAAATGATTTTTAGCCCCTCATTCCTCATCTTTGTGATAACCATTTTTCTCACGTTTGAGGCTTTCTTCTAAAGCTTGAATTTGTTCGCGTCTGGCTTCTAATTCCAGAGAACGCCGGGCTAAGTCTTGGTTTTGTAACGTCAGTGATTGTCGCCAATGTTCTGCTCGCTCGGCTTCGTGCTGCAAGAATTCTGGTGTAATGCCTGTAGTGAGGTAGGTTTGTACTAAATGTAGTACCCAATCGGTAGCATCTTCTACTTTTTCAATATCGCCTGTGGGGGAAAGTTCGACTAAAACAAGCAAGTTTTCACTCATAGACTTTCCTTTCCCCAGCAGAATGAAAGCCTCTTCTGGAATTATCGCCCACAAATTATCAACTTCCTGACGTGCTAATAAGCGTAACTGGTGCTGCTCTAAAAAATCGTTTTTACGCACCTGGGCTAGATATAGCATGAGAGTTACTCCGCTTTCACAAAAAATTCAAAATCATTTTTAATCAATAAACAAGTATAAACATTAGTCGCCAAATCAAAATTTAAAGAATTAAAGTAAGCCGCAGCCAAAAATTTAGCTAGATGAGTTGTGATTCCAAAAAATCTGGAACAGTTTATTTGCAGTAGGTAATGGGTAATTCGCAATTAATCATCCCATTACCCATTACAGCATTACAATCCTAAGCTACGTAGACGTTCGCGCAGAATTTCTGCTTGTTTTTCGGCTTCTGCTAAGGCATCTCTCGCTCCTTGAACCACGTCGGGTCTAGCTTTATCGACAAAATTCGGATTTTTTAATCTGCCACTCAAAGATTGAATTTCCGCTTCGGCTTTGGTGAGGCTTTTCTCTAGTTTGGCACGCACAACTTCAATATCCACCACACCACTGAGGGGAATTACTACTTGTATTGTACCTATCACACCAGCGATTGCATTTTCTGGTTCTTGTGCCTGTTGTACTTCTGTCTCTGGGAAAAACTGTCTCCATAGCTTTTGTCTAGTTTCCGCAGTCAGTAAATTTTCGGTAACAAACCAAGCTGCATAAAGAAAACCAACCATTTCAAAGAAAGCTCCGACGATGGGAGTTTCATAAATCGTATTTCCCACAGCAAAACCTAACCTAGCAAAGACAATCCCCAAAATAGTTAAGCCAATTACTTTCAAACCCTTCTGAGGTTTTTTCACAGCAACGGTTTGGCTTTTTTGCTTGTCAGTAATAGTTAAAGTTTCAACCTTTGCCAAATCTTTAATATAAACCTGTCCAGCAGTGAGGATTTGTCTTTCTTTTTCACTTTCAGTTTGCAAATTAGCTGTCACCTTCACCCCTGGTTTAACATCCGCTTCAGCACGCAAATTCCGAATTGTGCGGATAGTATCAATTAGTAATTCAAACTGTTCCTCTAGTGCTGAATCTATCAGATTTGCATCTACCTGGGGATAAGGTTGTAAAGGTAGAGTTTGAGGGGAGTCTACTGGTTGTTGGGTGAGAGATTGCCAAATTTCCTCGGTAATATGAGGCATAAAGGGATGAAGTAGTTTTAAAATCCCTTCCAGCACGTAGGCGAGGGTTTGTTGTGCTACTCGTCGTGATGCGGGATCTGCATCTGGCTGGAGGCGAGATTTCACCAATTCAATATACTGATCGCAGAAATCACCCCAAATGAACTCGTATAATCCTTTTGCTGCTTCTCCTAAACCGTAATTGTCAATGTAATTGCTAGTTTGTTTGACGGTTTGATTATAACGGGAAAGAATCCAGCGATCGCTCAATTCAGTGCTAAGTGGTTGACCAAGTTGTGCAGGTGTTTGTCCATCCAAGTTGATCATCACAAACCGCGCTGCATTCCACAACTTGTTAGCAAAGTTGCGAGACGCTTCTACAGATGGTGATTCATCCTTTTTGCGATCGTACTCTAAGCGGATATCTTGTCCAGCCCCCGCTACTTCCCTAATTAGGGTATAGCGCAGAGCGTCAGTACCATATTTGTCAATTAATAACAGTGGATCAATGCCATTACCTTTAGTCTTTGACATCTTCTGACCTTTTTCATCCAGAACCAAGCCGTGGATGTAAACGGTTTGGAAAGGCATTTTTTCTGTAAAATGCCCAGCCATCATTGTCATTCTCGCTACCCAGAAAAAGATGATGTCAAAGCCTGTCACCAAAGTAGTGGTAGGGTAGTAAGTCGTTAAATCCTGAGTTTGTTCTGGCCAGCCCAAAGTTGAAAACGGCCAAAGTCCAGAAGAAAACCAAGTATCTAGAACATCTGGGTCTTGTTTTAACTTGACATTTTCGCCAAATTGCGCCTTAGCTTTGTCCCAAGCTTCCTCTTCCGATTTCGCCACCACAAAGGGCGTATTATCGGTAACTTGGCCATCGGTTTCACTGACAGCGTACCAAGCGGGGATTTGGTGTCCCCACCAGAGTTGACGAGAGATACACCAATCTTTGAGTTTTACTAACCAATCACGATAAACCTTAGTCCAGCGTTGGGGGACAAACTCCGGGGAATTTTGCCCATCAAGGAATTCTAAAGTTTTGTCAGCGAGGGGGCGAATTTTGACAAACCACTGAGTTGAAAGTAAGGGTTCAATGGGTACTTTACCGCGATCGCTGTAGGGAACGGTATGTTTATAATCCTCAATTTTCACCAAAACCCCATCTGCTTCTAGGCGAGAAACCACATTTTTTCTAGCAACAAAGCGGTCTTGCCCTTGAAACTCCCCAGCATTGGCGTTGAGGGTGCCGTCTTTATTCATAATGTTGATTAACGGCAGATTGTGACGTTTGCCCATGTCAAAATCGTTGAGGTCATGGGCAGGAGTCACCTTCACACAGCCTGTGCCGAAAGTGGGGTCAACGAATTCATCGCTAATGATGGGAATTTCTCGTTGTAGAATGGGCAGAGTTAAAGTTTTGCCAATGAGATGTTTGTAGCGATCGTCATTGGGATTAACTGCCACTGCTGTATCGCCGAGCATCGTTTCTGGTCGAGTCGTCGCCACTTCCACAAAACCAGAACCATCTGTTAGGGGATAGCGGAAGTGCCATAGATTGCCATTAACCTCTTGATTTTCTACCTCCACATCAGACACAGCCGACTGGGAAGCCGGACACCAGTTAACTAAATATTCACCACGATAAATTAAGCCTTCCTCGTAAAGTCGAGTAAATGCCTCAACAACAGCTTTGGATAAACCCTCATCTAGGGTGAACCTCTCGCGTGACCAGTCTGCCGAAACACCCAAGCGTCGCAATTGATTAACAATCGTTCCTTCAGACTCCGCCTTCCATTGCCAAGCGCGTTCTAAGAATTGGTCGCGCCCCAACTCATAGCGAGTTTTACCCTCGGTCTTGAGTTGCTTTTCCAGCATCGTATGGACAGCAATGCTGGCGTGGTCAGTTCCGGGTAACCACAGGGTATTACGTCCCTGCATACGATGGTAGCGCACGAGGGTATCAATCAAGGCACTTTCAAAAGCGTGACCCATGTGCAAACTGCCGGTGACATTAGGCGGTGGAATAACGATGCAGTAAGGTTCACCGTTATGGTTGGGGTCGGCTTTGTAAACTTGGTTGTCTTCCCAGAATTTTTGCCACTTGGCTTCAGTGGAAAAGGGGTCGTAGAGACTGGGGAGATTGAGAATGGTTGCGGTCATGCGGGGCAAACTAACTATGGAAGGACTCTAATAAATTTTGCCACAGGGTTGGGGGGGGTTTTGATGGAAACGAACCGCAAAGGGCGCAAAGGACGCAAAGGAAGAGGAGGAAGAGGAGGAAGATAAGATGAGACAACCAAGTGTTGAGGTAGAAAATCTAGCTTATAGGGTGATTGGGGCAGCAATTGAGGTACATCAAGTATTGGGAGCAGGGTTTTTAGAGGAGGTTTATCACAAGGCACTAAAAGAAGAATTTTTAATTCGCGGAATACCCCATAAGTTTGAGCATCCAGTAAAAGTACGCTACAAAGGTCGTCCGGTAGGTGAGGGCAAATTAGATTTTTTGGTTGGAGACTCTCTAATTATTGAATTGAAAGCTGTCCAAAACTTAACCCCTATTCATGAAGCCCAAGTCATCTCATACCTTAAAATGACTCATTACCCCCTAGCTCTCCTCATCAACTTTAACGTCCCCCTCCTCAAAGACGGCATCAAACGCATCATTCTTTCTTCTTAATCTTCTCTTCTTAATCTTCTTTGCGCCCTTTGCAGTTCGTTAACCAAAACCCATGAAACACCAAACCACTTCCCCCTGGACATTCATCCCCACCCTATATTTCACCTCCGGCATACCTTACGTCATCATCAATACAGTTTCCGTCATCTTTTACAAAAAACTCGGAATAGATAACGCTCAAATTGCTTTATGGACAAGTTTTCTCTATCTACCTTGGGTCATCAAAATGTTTTGGGGGCCAATTGTCGATATTTACTTTACCAAACGCAAATGGATAACTTATACCCAATTAGCCATGTCTGCCTGCTTAGCTTTGGTAGCCTTTACTTTACAACTACCAAACTTCTTCTTCATCTCCCTGACAGCATTAACAATAGGAGCCTTTATTTCAGCAACTTATGACATTGCCACAGATGGCTTTTATTTGCTAGCTTTATCTCCCGAACAACAAGCCTTTTTTGTCGGTATTCGCTCACTATTTTATAGACTTGCTGTTATCTTTGGGTCTGGAATCTTAGTATTCATGGCAGGTCAGCTTGAAGTATCTCTTAACAATATCCCTCTCAGTTGGACTTTTGCTATTGGCTTCTCAGCTTTAATTTTAGGAATACTGTTTATTTTCCATCGCCTAATTTTACCCGTACCTGAATCATATTCTCAAGGACAAAAAGCCACCAACAAGATAAACTTTTGGTCAATTATTAGTTCATATTTTGCTCAAAATAAAATTATCAATATTATAACCTTTATCTTACTTTACAGACTTGGCGAAGCAATGCTTGTCAAGATTGCGTCTTTATTTTTATTAGACAAAGCAGAAGTAGGAGGCTTAGGTTTATCAACATCAGATGTCGGATTAGCCTACGGAACATTTGGAGTAATCTCACTAATTTGTGGAGGGATATTAGGAGGCTTACTCATTTCAAAACATGGATTAAAGAAATGTCTTTTGCCTATGGCTTTAGCATTGAATTTGCCTGATATCTTTTATGTGTATATGGCTTATACAAAACCTTCATTAACATTGGTATATCCTTTAGTTTCCTTAGAGCAATTCGGCTATGGTTTTGGGTTTACAGCCTTTAGTGTTTACTTAATGTATATTTGCCAAGGTGAGTATAAAACTTCTCATTTTGCCATATCTACTGGCATCATGGCTTTAGGAATGATGCTACCCGGATTAATTAGCGGTTATCTCCAAAAAGCACTTGGCTATCCACTATTTTTTATTTTAGTTTGTTTACTCACGATTCCTGGAATGATTGCTATGTTTTTTATACCTTTAAAAGAAGAATCGAAACTTGCGAATAATTAACTATTTCATATTTTATGCCTTATGTTTTGGGAATAGATGGCGGCGGTAGTAAGACAGTCTGTGTGTTGGTGGATGATTCTGGACAAGTTCTAGGACGCGCCGAAGCTGGGGAATCTAACTATCAGAGTATAGGTATTGAAGCCACTTTCAAATCAATTGAATCTGCAATTCATACTGCGACTAATGAAGCAAGACAAATTATAAATACTATTACTATTGAAGCAATATGTCTGGGTTTGGCAGGTGTGGGACGTGCATCAGATATCGAAGTAGTAAAAAATTTAGTACAAGAGTTGCAAAATAGCAAAATTTTACCTATTACTTGGTCATTACAGCCAGAAAATATTGTAATTTGTAACGACGCTTTGATTGCTTTAGTTGGTGGAATTGGTCATGATGTAGGAATTGTGGTTGCTGTAGGTACTGGTTCCATAGTTTTTGGGCGAAATCATCAGGGAAAGACTAAGCGAGTAGGCGGCTGGGGCTACATTTTAGGAGATGAAGGTAGTGCTTATAAAATTGCTGTTGCTGGGATGAATGCAGCATTAAAATCCTATGATGGGCGAGAGATAGCAACTAGTTTAGTGGATGCTTTTAAACAGCATCTTAATTTGGAAAGTATAGAAGATTTAATAGAAGTAATATATCGGCAACAATGGGGAGTTAAACAGATAGCTGCTTTGGCGCCAATTGTCGATTTAGCAGCAGCATCAGGTGATGAAGTAGCGAATAATATAATTAATGATGCTGTTCAAGAATTGGTAAAATCTACATCTACAGTAATTGATGCAATTTTCATTCCAGACTCAATTTATGAAGTAGTCACAACGGGAAGTGTATGGCTAAGTAGATCCAAAATACATGAGAGGTTTTCAGCTTCGATAATTAAGAAGTTTCCTTTTATGCAAGTGATTTATCCAAGGTTTGAGCCTGCTTATGGTGCTGCTTTGTTGGCATTGACTACTTTATTATGATTATTGTATAGACAAGAATAATACTAAATTAATAAATAAGTATTTACTTTAATAAAGTGATAAATCGGGTTATGACTACGAAGAATATACCGCTGATATTAAAGAAAATCAGATACTGGCATGGAAACTTTATATCATCGCTCGTAGTAAGTAGAACGGTATGAAAAATTCAATGTTTGTAGTAAGGACTTTAGTCCTAAGAAAAGAGCTAAAGCCCTTACTAAGAGCTAAGTTTGGCTAACGTTATATTAGTTAACATAGTTTGATTTATTCTCACCGACTTAGTTAATTCACTTAGAATTAACTCCAATCATTAGTAAAGGGGATAGATGACATTCGCTTGTCGCAAAGCACCCATCCCCGAATAGCTGCCCAGATCATGAAACCTGGAATCCTATAGTCCGGTATCTAATAATCACAGTATCGGCCGAGATATGTAGATTGTCACCCGGATACATACTGATTTAAAAGATATCTGTCACGGGGTATAGGGCATTAAGCATTGGGAGTGTTGACTGTTGAGTTAAGAGTTAGGAATTCTGACCTTTCTTTGCCACTGATTCCCTCAGTCCCACATTCCCCCACACTCCTCTGACTTCCCACACTCCCTCATCCCTGTGTTTCTCCGCATCGCTAACAATGCTGTCCCATAAGCAGCTTCAGTATATTTTGAGGCTATGACAGGCACATTTAAACACCGCCCACGAATAGCAGTCCAAGTGTCATTTGCTGCGCCACCGCCAGCAGTATAAACACGAGTTAACTTGTCTGCACCCATTTGCTGCAATAATTCATACCCTTTTGTTTCTATACGGGCAATACTTTCTAATAATCCATGCAAAAATTCCACTGGGTTATCTGGGCGTGGTTCCAAACGTGGGGGTAAATTGGGATCGTTAATCGGAAAGCGATCGCCTGCTTTCAACAATGGATAATAATCTAGTTCGCTGGCTTTTGATGCATCAATCTCACGGCTCAGGCTTGCTAACTCAGGGTTGGTGAAAAATTGCTGTAGCACTGCACCACCAGTGTTAGAAGCACCTCCAGTCAACCACAATTTACCCAAGCGATGGCTATAAATTCCATATCGCGCATCCTCTACACGGGTACGACTCAAAAGTTTTAGTACCAGCGTTGAACCTAAGGAAGTCACAGCTTCACCAGGTAATTTTGCCCTACTGGCAAGAAAAGCGGCAATACTATCAGTTGTACCAGTACATACCAAACAATCACGCCGAAAACCAAAGTTATCTGCAATTTCAGAACGTAATTCTGTCACAGGTGTACCAGGTGGCAAAACTCTGGGTAGTTGAATCGGTATTTGCAACTTTTCTATCCATTCTGGGTATTTCAACTCTTCCACGTCATAACCTAGTTTTAGGGCGTTATGGTAGTCACTAATGCCTAAATACCCATGCAGCAAAAACCCCAGCCAATCTGCTTGATGTAGGAAATATCTAGCTTCACTAAAAGAAGGTAATTGTTTCATCCAAATCAGTTTACTAAGGCTGGAGGTGGCGCTTAACACGGTATGATTCGGGGGTGCTATGCTCCTCAAATCATCTACCACAGATGATCCCCGCGTGTCGTTGTACAATAACGGTGCATCTATTGGTTTGCCAGCAGCATCCACCAGTAAGACAGTGGAAGAAGTACCGTTAATTGCGATCGCTCTAATTTCTCGCCGCAATCCCTGAGGTATTTGTTCCAGCAATGCAAACAAAGCCTCTTGCCAACAACTTGCCATCGCACCCGCTGGTAAATCTTCAAAAGGATATCGCACCTCAGCCTGGATGCTAGTTTCCTCATTAATCACCACACCACGTGCGCCAGATGTGCCAAAGTCGATACCCAAATAAAAATCCATAGATTTATAAATTTTTTTAAAGGATAATAACTAACGACTACTGACTAATAACTGCTTTTGTTGCATCTTGTAACAAGATCTTCCACGAACCCGGCAAAACAAGGAAAAGTAGTAAACGAACAGTTCAAAATCTATTGAAGTTAGGAGAATTTCAGCCATGCCTATCTTAGATACTCTGTACATCGCTCAAGTATCTTCCATCTCAGATACCCAAGTGTACATCGCTCTAGTTGTGGCGCTGATTCCAGGAGTTCTAGCTTGGCGTTTAGCCACAGAACTTTACAAATAAGGCTACGATGTGACACAGTTGAAAAGCTAATAATCCTGGCATTACGGGGGTGCAATTTCCAAACGCTTACGGCTTTACGCCCTAAGTAGTTGCGATCTTGCACTTACGTAAGCCAGGTTATTTTTTAACTTGTGCAGCACTTGTAGCGATTTGCAAAAAATGAAGTAATATGACAGCTAAATCAAGTAGTAATTAGCGTCAGAGAGCTTTTTAAAGTGCTTTTCTTCACTCAGCGAGGTTAATTTTTAGGATCATGAACGCGATTCAACCCTCTAGACCACCGTTACAACCGATACAAAAACGTCGGGTCATTCCTCGACCAAAGCGGCATCTTCGTCAACGTTCTTACCAAGTGATGGCATTGGAAAGTACTGCCAAGATTGCTGTTAATCTTTTCATTACAGCCGCCGCCGCATCTGCCTTGGCACAACTTTTGCCTTATCACTGGTTACAGCAAGCAAAATTGCGAGAAATCCGCACTGAAGTCAAGCTGATGGAAGAACATGTCAACACTTTACAGGCAGAATTTAGCCGTAACTTCGATCCCCAGCAAGCTAAAAGTATTAGGCAACAACAAGGATATCGATTCGATCCCAGCCAGCGTCGGGTGGTGCTGATGAATCAAGATGGCAGAGTCATTGAACAAACAGATTTATTACCCTAAGAGAAATATCAAGTTTGGGATTATTCTGTTCTTTGTGATTTTGGCTACGTAGAAACCGGGTGAAAATTTATATTTATTGATAATAAATAACAGCGTCCTATACTCTAATTCCAAATTAAAAATGAATTTTTCATTTTTGGAATCTTGAATTTGCCAGAATGGCTCATCTACCAATTAGGACGCCCAGGAGATAGCAGATTGTTAAGCCAATTTTCGAGTTGTAAACGCAAGCGATAACCAGTAATGTCCTTACTGTTGTTTACAGGAGGTAGTTGAGTGAGGGCACGACGATAATCAGCGATCGCACAATTCCAGTCACCCCAAAGATGGTAAGTTCTGCCGCGTTCAGCCCAAATGTGACCTTCCAGTTGACCGAAAAGCAATGCTACCTCAAAATTCTCAATAGCCTCTTCGTATTGACCCAAATCACGCAAGGTAATCCCTCGGTTAATCCACGCCCGGACGTGACGAGGATTCAAATTAATCGCTTCATCGTAGTCAGCAAGTGCTAATGCTAATTCTCCACAAGCAGCATAGTAATTTCCTCGATTGTTATAAGCGCTGGCTAAATAGGGATTCAGTTCCAGGGCGGTATTATAGTCACAAAACGCTTTTTGCATTTCACCACTTTGGAAATAAATCAGTCCCCGGTTGTTATAATTAATCGCATTGTAGGGATGGCGAAAAATTAGTTGGTTTAAAAGTGCGATCGCCTCAGTATAATTTCCTTCTTGAGCCAACTTCAAAGCATAAGAGCGTAAGTGGCTATCCCCTAATTCATTGCGATCGTTTGCCCTCTGGTCTTGATGATTATTTGTCTTATTTATAACAAGTCTTTTATATTGGTTACTTTGATGGTCACCGGAAGCTAAAAATGAGTGAATATTCATCTTTTTATGCCTAAAATACCTGCTATATGAAATCAAATTCTAGTTTTATTTGTTATTGGCTTTACCACTACATCTATTTTTAGAGTATTGAATATTACCTGAAAGCCATCTCAAGAGAGAACTTCAACTACTCACACAAGTGGAAATCTACGCCCTAAATTGACAATCGATCCTCAACCTAATCATGGATACTTCATCCCTAAGGTCAATTCCAGAAATAGCCAAGATAAATTTCCAACACTGGTTGGTATCGCTAGGCCAAAGTAAAAGGGATTGGGGATTGGGGATTGGGGATTGAAAAACTTTTTGCCAGTTCCCAGTACCGCGCGATCGGTAAAAAATTAAAAATCCTGTATTTCTGGGCTTTTGAAACATTTAGAATGCTATTCTTATTCCCGTCGCAGTGTACAAATCAAGTAGTAAGAGCGACAAGTTGGTAGAATGCCAAGAACCTGGATTAGGAACTGGGTACTGGAGACTAGAAATTTGTTACCCTCTGGCTCTTATTCCCAATCCCCAATCCCCAGCCCTTAAGTTTTGAGAAATTTTCTAATGACAACCGCAATTTCTTATCCCAATGCCCCAGATTTAGCAGCCGATGATTACATTGTTATCGGTTTGGCAACCTGCTTCGTTAAAGAAGATGGAGAAGTTTATCAAATCGAAGTTATAGAACCAATTCCCTCTGCGGCTTTGGAAGCACTGTTGAAAGGCATTCCTACCTCCTATAAGTTGGCTTATGCAACAACTTTGGGATCTGTGTTGGATGGCGATTCACAACTTGTGCCAGATGGATTCCCAGAGTCGGCTCAGTTCGGAGAGGAATTTATACCACGCGTATTTGCAGCAGCTCGTACTTACAAGCGTCGTGAATCTGCAAAATCCCTAATTCCTGTAGGTACAAGCTACAGTGAGTTCAAGTATTCAATTGACCGTAAGCGGGTGCTAAATGCCAGTAGAGTTGTTACTAAAGAAGATAACGTTAAGCAGCATTCTCATACTCACAAAGTTCTTTAAGTAATTATGCTAAAACTTTACGGTGGCGCTCGTAGTCGAGCAGCAATTGTTCATTGGTATTTAGAGGAACTAGAAGTTCCCTATGAATTTGTCAAGCTTGATATGCAGGCGGGTGAACACCTCCAGCCTGAGTTTTTGACAATTAATCCATTTGCACGGGTTCCAGCAATTGTTGATGGAGATCTTCAGCTTTGGGAATCTGGGGCAATTTTGCTTTATTTGATGGACAAGTATGCAAAAGCGCCAGTTTCACTAGAAGAACGTGCTGTGATTTACCAGTGGGTATTATTTGCCAATTCCACCCTCAGTACAGCAATTACGGTAGAAGCAAATCGCGATCGCCAAATATCCCGTTTGTTGAGTACGTTGAATGAAACTTTCATTAAACAACCTTTTTTGCTGGGCAATGAATTCACCGTTGCCGATGTCGCAGTGGGGTCTGTTTTAAACTACATTCCCATGATTCTGAAACTAGACTTCAGCCCTTACCCAGCTGTATTAAATTACATGAAGCAGTTAGCTGACCGTCCGGCATTTCAAAAAAGTATCGGTGCGAGAACATAAAAGGGACTGGGAATTGGGGATTAGGGATTGGGTATTGAGTACTGAATATTAGCAGTTAAAAAAATTATTTTCTAGTCCCCAGTACCCAGTCCCCAATCCCTTTTACCGATAATTTGTAAATTGCAAAGCCACAGGATAGTCTTCTTGTTTTAGTCGCACAATCACAACTTGCAAGTCATCTTTAGATTTAGCAGAAACCCTTACAGCGTCACCTTGAATTGAGGCTTGTACTTTTTTGAATTCGTCACGAATCAATTTGGAAATTTGTTTGGCGATTTCTTGACTGATACCTTTTTTGAGTTTAATTTCTTGACGTACGCGGTTACCGCTTGCTGATTCAATTTTGCCAAAATCAAAGATTTTTTGGGACAGGTTACGCTTTGCGGCTTTTTCCCGCAGGATGTTGTGTACAGAATCCAAGGTAAACTCGCTGTCAGTACTGACATTAATGCTTTGATCGGCTAACTCAACAGTAGTTTGAGTATCTTTAAGGTCATAACGGCTTTTGATTTCTCGCACAACTTGATCGACAGCGTTAACCAATTCTTGTTGGTCAAAGTCGCTCACAATGTCAAAGGAAAAAGTAGAAGCCATAAAGAATTTTGGATTTTAGATTTTGGATTTTAGATTAGCATTGGGCATTGGGCATTGGGCATCGGGAAGAGGATGGGGGGCACCAGGGGAAAGACTTACTGCAACTTGCCCTCTGCTCCTCTGCTCCTCTGCTCCTTTGCCCCTGCGCCTCCCTCATGTCCGTCATTTTCCCCATGCCCCATGCCCCGTGCCCAATTAACTACTAGCTTGGATGATGCTCAGGAAAATGAGAATAGCAGAGCCAAGGGAGCCAATGCCAAACATTAGGGAGCGCAAAAGGGGTATATTCAAAATATAAAAAATTGAGTAAAGAAAACGGGCAGCCACAAAAGCGATCGCAGCCGTCGCTGCTGTAGAAGAATTTACACCAGTTACGTATGCCATGAATGCGGCTGCGGCAAATACCATAAACGCTTCAAAGGAGTTCTGATGTGCCCAGGTGGCTCTTTGAGCGTATGGTGGCAATTTATCAAACATAGCGCGAGGGGCAGAGAGATCGTACCCAACACGCACACGGGCATAAGCTACTACCAAGAATGGCACGTAAATTAGAACGGCAGCAGCAGCGATCGAGTACAAAAAAATTATCATTAGTTATTAGTCATTGGTCATTAGTCATTAGTCATTAGTCATTAGTCACTTGTACTGAGCATACTTCGACTCCGCTACTTCGACTGCGCTCAGTACAGGTCAGTACAAGGAAAGCGTAGCGTCTCGTAGAGAAGCCGAAGTATTGGTCATTGTTCAAATACATAGACGTGTTTTGCTCTGTTCATCACGAACTAGGACAAAGGACGAAACGCAAAGTCTGAGCGGAGGAAACCTCCGTTCGCCTTTGCCGTTGCCACAGGCATCCGAACTTTGTAAGAGAGGACTTTTGACAAATAACTAATCAAAGTAGAAAAGTGTCACCACTTTTCTTTGTTCTTCTGCATCTTGACAAGTTTGCAGTAAAGTGCGGCTGTCGTGAAACGCAAAGCAAATTAGTTGCTGGCAACGAGAGACAATTTCCTTGTTGCACAAGTAACTAGCTTCCGCAAGAGACAGATTATCATTACTAGGATTTTCCACCAGATGCATTACTTGTTCTAGTTGCTGGCGCGATTCTAAGGGCTGGCGTTCCAAGCTTTGGGGTAGAATCACGGTTAACAAGTTTGGATCGGCCCGTGTCGCTCCCCGGATGGCAGCAGAATTTGTGCCTATAGCACCAGAAGTGATGATCCGATTACCCGATAAAACTAGGGCATATGTCATCATTTCAATAAGATTCTGATGTGTAATCGGCACATGACGAGAACCCAGCAAGGCAATTCTTTTAGAACCCGTTTGCTGGATTGTCGCTAGTTCTTGCGCTAATGTATCGACGTTAATAAGGTCTGTTGACTGACTCAAAGATAGACATGCATCAGATTAAACGACCCAGATATTCTACCAAAGAGCGTGTAGGTGCGAGGCAAACCTGAGTTAGACATCACTACAATTTTTCACTTTTTTGCTTCAATGACTGAGATTACGCGATCGCACCAAGCCAGCCAATGTCTTTCATAAGTAATCCCATTCAGGAGAGTCAAATACTGAAATTGTTGTACTTCTGGCAGCTCTTGGGGATTCTGAAAGTAATGCTGCTCCAAATTCTCGTATGTAGACAATTTTTCTAAGTGGGCTTTTTGGTGTCGCTCCAGTTCTGCCAAAATCGTCTCCTTAGGAGCAACATGACCAGCAAAAATTTTTACAAGTAAATCATCTTTTATCGGTGTGGGTTCACAAGGTTGAGCAATCCACTGTTTTAACTGCTGTTCTCCCAAGCCTGTAACGCTGTAAAGCTTTTTATCTGGTCGTCCTGCTTGCAGAATCGTCTCGCAACTAATCCACCCTTGGTCTTCTAACTTCGACAACTCCCGATAAATCTGCTGGTGGCTTGCTGACCAAAAAAAGCCTACAGAGCCATCGAATCGCTTTGCTAAATCATACCCACTACAAGGGGCATCAACGAGAGCAGCTAATATCGCGTGGGCTAATGCCATGATTTTTGATTCACTACTTGACGTATGCAACTAATTGCATAAAATATTTATATGCAACTAATTGCATAATAAACTGAAATAACAAGGAATGTAACTCATGCCTCAAGTAATGCCAGGAAGATTTACCGCCGAGATTGATGAACCCTTCGTTGTGTTTCTGATTGGGATGAGAATTAATAAATTCTTTGCTTTTTCTAAATGGATTCCCACAGCTATGGCAATGTCGCCGATGCTACGGAGCCTTCAGCAGAATCCCGATAAGGGGTTTTTAGGGGGAGAAGGTTTTGTTTACTCGCGGGGAGTAGGACTGATTCAGTATTGGCGATCGTTTGAGGATTTGGAGCGTTTTGCCAGAAATCCCGCAGATGCACATTTAGAAGCTTGGCAAAGGTTTAATCGAGCCATTGGTGCTGATGGTAGTGTTGGCATTTGGCACGAAACTTATTTAATCGATCCGGGAAAATATGAGGCAGTTTACGGAAATATGCCTGTATTTGGATTAGCTGCTGCAACCAAGCACGTCCCCGCTAAGGGACGAAAGGAAACCGCACGCCGTCGCTTGGGAGGTGACAGCGAACCCGGTGTGCCTTCGCCAGGGAGTGGGGAAATGGAGGGATGAGGGAGATGGGGAGATGGGGAGATGGGGAGATGGGGAGATGGGCAGGGCAAACGCATCTAAATTACTCTTGATCACAACGAAGGTTAAAAACCAACGAAAAAATCAGGATTTCGCGCTTGATTATTTTTTAAGCCCCAAAGCGATCGCCTAAAATTTTCGCAATAAGCAAGAGTTAATGACATTAATTTTAGTTCTATTGAGAATAGACTTTGCTTGTTGACATGATGCGGCCGCCCTGGGGAGATGGGGGAGTGTGGGAAGAAAAGGGGGAAAGATTTCTTTCCATCCTCCCACACCTCCCTCACCTCCCACACTCCCTGTTTACCCTCTGCCCCCCGCACCCCGCCCCTGGAGCCTCTTTTCAATGCCCCATGCCCCATGCTCCATGCCCTAACTAAGACAATGCCGTTGCGGGAGTTAAACCGAGTTTAGATAACAGGCGGTCAATGTCAAAATGCTCAACCATCAACTGGCGAATATACTGAACCTTAATCGGCTCGTGGAGACGGACTTGACCAAAAGTGCGGTCAACAATTTCGACTGTGGTGAGGGTGTCTAAGTCAACAGATAAAATGGGAATTTCTAGTTCTTCAGCACGACTGAGAATGAACGGTGGAGGTGGTAGTTGCCCCGTGAGAATCAAACATTGGGTAGAAGTTTCCAAAGCGGCCTGCTGAATTTCCACGCGATCGCCTCCTGTTACCACTGCCATATTCCGGCGTTTGCGGAAATACTTTACAGCCGAGTTGACATTCATTGCGCCAATTGCCAGACTTTCCACCAACAAATCTAGGCGATCGTTACGACACAGAACGTCAGCCTTTAACTGCTTAACGAGTTCGCCAACACTCACACTCTTAAGTAAATCGCTATTTGGTAGCATTCCCAGCACTGGAATATCCCGCTGTTCCAAAAATGGGCGTAATAGAGTGTCAACCGCTTTGAGTTGTCCCACAGGAATATCATTGATGACAACACCAATCAAGCGATCGCCCATACGCTGCTTGGCAGCCAATAATGCCTCAACTGAAAGCAACGATTTATAACGGGCTACTAACAGGACGCCAGCATCCAAGACCTCAGCCACTTGTAGTAAAGATAAGTCAAACAAATTGCCTTCAGACAAATCACCAGGTCCCTCTAGCAACACCAAGTCTCCTGGCGACATTTGCGAATATTGCTGTAATAGTGACTGCTGATAATTTGTTTTGTCCTCCCCACGCAAGCGTTTTTGCACATTTAGCTCATCCAAAGCCAGCATTGTAGGTGCAACACGGTTTTCCGGCAAATTCAGGCTAAGAGCGATGAACTGGACATCTTCTTCAATTACAGTTCCGCTAGACGAATTCAAACACGTACCGAGCGGTTTACCGTAAGCTATATCCAGTCCTTTTTGCTGTAGCTGATGAGACAAACCCAGAACAGTTGCAGATTTACCGCTGTAAGTCTCGGTTGATCCAATCAGCAAATATTTAGGGGATTTGGGCACACATGCACTCCTAATTTCAAAAGTCAGAAGAACCCAGCTAGGTGTTTCCTAATTCTAGTTCGTTCTGGCAAAAGCCTCTCTCTCTCCTAGAAACTAGGATTTTTCAGAATATAGCCCTTGGAGCTTGGATGCAATACACAACGATACACAATAGAAAATTATGTGAACTGAATTTGAAAAATGATTGTTACAGCTAAGCATTGCTCCCCACCCGTGTCTTGAAAAGACGGTAAAAATTTTCAACGCCCTTTGGGCAAGGCAGAAGACAGGTGGTCACTGAGACTTAGTGTAGCCGAAGTGTGCCTTATGCCTTTCTTCAACTTAATGTGTAACTGATGTCGGACACACTGAACTAAAGTAGATTTGATCTTCGTAGGCGTAGCCCATTGGAGACATCGCTTGCTGATGTCAGGATAGCAATTGAGTTTTGATGATAAATATAAAGTTTTGAATAGTAACATTGAGTAATTTTTTAATTTCTTACTAATTGTATTGACTTATATCAAATTTTTAGGTAAGTATAAATACATAAGTTATTCGATTCATAAGTTTCTAGGCTTTACGGGTTTTCACAGAAGTTGTCCGTTTAACAAACGGTTTAAGCCCCTTATTAAGGTAGGGCTAGAAAAATACAAGTTTTAAGCTTCAGTGCGTAAGTTCTGAGCTTTTCAACTTATTCATTTCAAATTTGTTTTATAAAGCCAAGTAAGTTTTTATAAAAAATTATCAAACAATGTTTTTTTGTATATGATAGCTTTGATTTTTGAAATTGTTTACGTATAAGTAGAGAGGTGATTAATTGCCTTTGTACCCAATTAGGGAATCAGGAATCAGTCTTTTCAACTTGTACCGAGTTGTTTAAAAAATCAAATTTGAGTACATTATACCTATTTTAAAAATGGAAAATGAGAGTAGGGAGTAAGACAGACAACACAGACAATTTTCAACAAGCCTTTCTCCTTGTCCCCCAATCATCTTCCCTACCCTCAATGCCTGATTGAAAAAATTTTAGTTAAGCACTGGCTTTGCTTAAATACGAGAGTAGCGGAAACGAAGCCTCAGTAGCCGTAGCCAGCGCAACCAGATTTGTGCAGGTTGTTCAAAGAAGGTAAAAATATCGCCAAAACCCAAGTTCGTTTTGTGATGATGTAACCAGTGTCTTTCAGGAGTAGTAATAAATAGAATTTGGCATAAAATATTTATAGGCTTTGGAGTTTGCCAACCCAAGACACTTATGTGTCTCCACCATACATGAAACTGACCAAGTAGTAGTCCAAAAATAACGCCGATGGGAGAAAAAGACCAGAGAACTACTGCTATGAGTATATAAGGTAAAGCTCCCAAGATACCATCCAAAAGAACCTGGGGATTGAAAGTCAATATAGCGTAGTGGCGAAAGTCCTTTTTCCAGGAGTGGTGCGTTTTTAAATGAAGGCTACCAAAAACATGCTCGGGTACGTGGTAAAAGAATGTAGATAGGAAATCACCAAAGAATAGTAATAACCAAGCAACAGCGATAGCCTCAAGCATTTTTACTCCTCAAGTTTAGTAACAAAACTTCACAGAAAATATGCAAATTTCATGATGTTGGCGTAGACAGATGGTTTTCCACTATGCAACAAGCATTTTTGTGTCTTATCGGGTCTACGCTCCAGTTAATTTGGTTGGCTTAAAGTTTGTGTAATTTAGTAAGTTACAGTTTCATAAATCTACAATCCTGAACGCACTAAAAAATTAGCGATAAGAGCCTCCTATTTGGCTTCTACGTTTGGGTAGATCGATAAAATACATCTATAAACCGATGGGAATACAGTATTTTACCACAGCTACTACACAATCTTCTTACTAAGGCATACAGCTTGAGCAAAGGTTGAGTTAAAATTAGTACAAATTTAGGTTAAGGCTTTCTTGAAGATTTTTGATTGTAGATTGGTTGTAATTCAGCCTCAATTGTGGAACTGAGCACAACGATAGAACAGTCCTTGTGCAAGGAAACTAAGGTTATTGAAATGAGTAAAGTGGGTTGACAATCTAATTGCTCGACAGCAGAATCTGGGGTATTAGTAATTATCTGGATACCCCAGTGAGCAGAGTATTTAATACTACTGAAATATCCTAATGATGTAGTAGGCGATCGCCTCTAGGTTTTTTGTCTAGATTTCTAGAACTTACGCACTCAAAGCCTAAACCTAAATCGCCTTAACCCCTCTGTAACAAGCAGCGCTGTTTTTTACTAAAAAGCGTTAGTTTACAACCGTGTAAGGGAAAAAAATTAGGTGATAAAAAATATGATTGAATAATAAAGTACAACTGCAATATTACAATATTTACAACTTATCCTAATTTTACGGGTATCTTGGTAGATCCGAAATTTAGGTTACTTTACAGTCGGAAAGGTAAAATCAGGTTTTGAAGTTATCAATACACGATTTAACTGTTTGAGCATGAACAAAAAATGGGCGGTCAAGCGAATTACTGTAAACTTGGCATCCAATGAAGCCAAGAACCTTGAAAAGTATTGTGAACAGACAGGCAGGCCAGCAACGGATGTGATTCGAGAACTCATCCGAGCGTTGCCAGTGATGAAATGAAAGTAGTTCGCAATTTGTTAGTGATGATTGAGACGTAACAGCTTACCGATGGCGTGCTGCGCTCGTTTACAGGCAACACAGTACGCCTCGATAAAGCTGCCTATGCTGTAGGCACAAGGAGTACACACCAAACTAAGTAGAATTTAAGCAAGGAGATTATTATCTTGACGGCACTGCTGATTTCAATCTCTACAAAGGTAATCTTTGCAATAGACTGGAACACGGTACGCATGTCCCAAAAAATAATATTTTTTGGCAGTGCCTATAAACACACTTTCTCAGGTTTTTTGGAGTTATTCTTACCTTCTATGCTGTATCTTTCATTTGTAAACGAAATGGCATAGTAACCATTACTTAGATTGCACAATCGAGAGTCAGAGAATGTTTTTCAACTTTAACTATGGGTCTTGTGGTTTCTGAATTTTTGAAACTCACTGGGAAAACTTAGGTTATGGCAACGAGCGAATGAGTTCCTCAATCACATCCGTTGCCGTTTTCCCTGTCTGTTCGCAATACTTTTCAAGGTTCTGAGCTTCATCTGATGCTAGGTTTATAGTGATTCGCTTGAGCGTCCTTTTTTTTGTGGAGGTTGCTAAACTAGAAAATCTCTTTACGGCAGTATCATTCATTGTATTGATAGACTAAATATTTACAAACTTTCTTTATCAAGATTGCCAATTCACAACTGTCTTTACCAGTGAAAATCGAGATTTTAAGATTGAACTTAAGCTTTACGCCCCAATCAGATTACTGAAAAGTTAATGTATTAAGCAACTAACATCACGCGTAATGAATTTGGCATTACCCAAACGCAATGAGCTTTTAGTTAAACAGATGATGTCAGCAATACCCCAGACATTAGATTGTCTATTGAGTAATAGATTTTGACTTATAGAAACCATTGGATTGTCCAATTTAGCTTTGATCGCTGAACATTTTGGCGTTACACTTTTTTTAAATCCTCTGCAACACAGGATTATTACTTTGTTATAAATATTACTTAATATCTACAGCAACCTCGTAGATAATTCTTTCTAGTCACAGGTGATTAAACAAACGGTGAATTAATACATGACTTTACAGAATTGGAGACGCAAGCGTGGCGTTGCACTTACTAATAAGGGTTTGCAAAAAATTAAAGAAGCAAAGCATCAGTCAGAAGCAAAAGAAAATTTTGGAAACAGGTATACTCTTGAAGAAATGAGCGCACGCTCTGGATTATATTCCGGTACGATATCGAAAGTATTGAATCGCGAAGGAGGGGTTGACAAACAGACTATTGAGAAGCTGTTCTCAGCTTTTTCATTAAAAATAGATAAAAGTGATTATTCAAGCTCAAATAGTCGTCTAGATTGGGGAGAAGCTATCTTTGCATCAGTTTTTTATGGACGTACTGAAGAACTTAGTACGTTAGAGCAATGGATTCTTGATGAAGAATGCCGATTAGTGGCAGTATTGGGAATAGGAGGTATTGGTAAAACCTCACTGTCTGTAAAGTTTGCTCAACAAATTCAAGAAAACTTTGAGTATGTGATTTGGCGATCACTACGAGAAGCCCCACCTGTTAAAATTATTCTCAGTAACTTAATTCAATTTTTATCTGACGAACAGGAAACAGAAGCTAACTTACCAGAAAGCTTTAGCGAACGGCTATCACGGCTACTTGATTATTTACAAAATAATCGTTGTTTACTGATACTTGATAATGCAGAATCAATTCTCCGCAGTGGTAGTCGTGCTGGAGTTTATCGAGAAGGATATGAAGAATATGGTGAGCTTTTAAGGCGGGTAGGAGAAGCAACTCACCAAAGCTGCTTACTACTCACTAGTCGGGAAAAACCAAAAGAAGTAGCATTGCTCGAGGGAGAAACCCTACCTGTTCGCTCTTTACCACTAAGTGGCTTAAAGGTGGCCGAAGGGCAAGAAATCTTAAAACTCAAAGGGCTATCTGCGGCAGAAGATCAATGGAAAATCATGATTGAACGCTATGCTGGCAATCCATTAGCCTTGAAGATAGTTGCCACGACCATTCAAGATATTTTTGATGGTAACGTGACTGAGTTTTTGCAACAAGACACGGCTGTTTTTGGCGACATTCGCGATGTTTTGGAGCAACAGTTTGAGCGCTTGTCAGATTTAGAAAAGGACATAATGTACTGGCTAGCGATTAATCGCGAGTCGATAACACTAAAAGAATTACGAGAAGATATTGCATCACCAATACCACCAGCAAAATTAGTAGAGGCTGTAGAATCGTTATGGAGGCGATCGCTAATCGAGAAAGCTACACCCGCGCTCATTGAACAAACTGCATCGCTTTTTACCCTCCAGCCTGTAGTCATGGAGTATATGACTACTAGCTTGATAGAAAAAGCTTGTGAAGAGATTCTCACTGAGAATATTGATTTATTCAGGCATCATGCTCTGATGAAAGCGACGGGTAAAGATTATGTTAAAGATACTCAAATTCGCCTTATTATCAAACCAGTTATAGATGGACTACTTAAGACTTTAAGAACTAAAAGAAAAATTGAAAATCAGTTAACTCAAATTTTACTAAAACTCCGAGAGACATCACCCCTAGACCCAGGATATACAGCTGGCAATATTCTAAATCTGCTTTCTCATCTGGAGGTCGATCTTAGTAGTTATGATTTTTCTTCTTTGACTGTTTGGCAAGCAGATCTCCGAAGTGTGAATTTGCATAATGCAAATTTTGCTCATGCCGATCTTAATAAGTGTGTTTTTGCTGAAACCTTAGGAGGCATCCATTCGGTGGCATTTAGCCCAAATGGAAAATTATTAGCTACTGGGGATAGCTATGGTGAACTTTGCCTTTATCAAGTTGCAGATGGAAAGCAATTACTTGTTTGCAGTGGACACAAAGATTGGCTCTGGGATGTTGTCTTTAGTCCAAATGGAAATATCCTTGCTAGCAGTAGCAAGGATCAAACAATCAAGCTGTGGGACGTGAATACCGGGGATTGTCTGGCAACCTTACAGGGGCATAGTGGTGGAATTTGGTCTGTTGCCTTCAACCCTGAAGGTAAGATTCTTGCCAGTGCAAGTGAAGACCAAACAGTAAAACTGTGGGATATTAGCACTGGTGAATGCCTCAAAACTTTGCAGGGAAATAATAGTCGAGTTACATCAATTAGTGTTAGTCCAGATGGTCAAACTTTGGCCAGTGGCTGTCATGACCAAACAGTGAAACTGTGGGATATCGGCACTGGTGAATGCCTCAAAACTTTACAAGGGCATAACGGTGGAATTTGGTCAGTTAACTTCAGCCCAGATGGTCTAACCTTGGCTAGTGGCAGCCATGACCGAACAGTTAAGTTATGGGATATCAACACTGGTCAATGTCTCAAAACTTTACAGGAGCATACTGACTGTGTGTATTCAGTTTTTTTCAGCCCGGATGGGAATACACTAGCAAGTAGCAGTGATGACAAAACAGTAAAACTCTGGAACATGTCTACAGGTCTTTGCACAGCAACGCTTTGGGGACATAGTAGCAGAGTATGGTCAGTTGTTTTTAATGTAAACAATTGTATAGTTGCTAGCGGCAGTAGTGATCAAACAGTAAGGTTATGGGATGCTAGGACTGGTCAATGCCTTAAGACCTGGCAGGGTTACAGTAGTGGAATATGGTCAGTAACCTTCAGTGTTGATGGTCACATACTGGCCAGTGGCAGTGGCAATAAAATCGTTAAGCTGTGGGATGCTGATACTGGTCAGTGCGTTAAGACTTTACGCGGGCATAGTCATAGAGTCACATCAGTTGCTCTCAGTTCAAATAATTCGCTCCTTGCCAGTGGTAGTGAGGATCAAACGATAAAGCTGTGGGATGTCGCCACTGGTCAATGTATTAAAACTTTGCCAGGGCATAGCAATTGGGTGACATCAGTTGCTTTTAGTCCAAACTGTCAAATGATTGCCAGTGGTAGTGATGACCATACAGTAAAACTGTGGGATGTTGCTACTGGGCAATGCATTCAGACTTTGAAGGGACATCTTGATAAGGTATGGTCTGTCGCTTTCAATCTCAACGGTCAGACCTTAGCAAGTGGTAGTATTGACCAAACATTGAGACTGTGGGATGTTGCTACTGGGCAATGCATTCAGACTTTGAAGGGACATGATGACTTAGTGTGGTCAATAGCGTATAGCCCTGATGATCGTATGCTAGCCAGTGCCAGCAGTGACCAAACAATAAAACTTTGGGATGTCAGTAGTGGGCAATGCATTCAGACCTTAAATGGACATGGTAGTTCTGTATATTCAGCTACCTTTAGTCCGGATAATTGCATACTTGCAAGTAGTAGCGAAGATCAAACAGTGAAGTTGTGGGATCTCAGCACTGGCCAATGCCTTAAAAGTTTAGAAGGACATACGCAATTAGTTTGGTCTGTTGTGTTCAGTCCCAACGGGCAAACTCTAGCTAGTGGCAGTCAGGATGATACTATTAAAATCTGGCATGTCAAAACTGGTGAATGCATAAGAACTTTGAGGAATCAAAGACCGTATGCAGGTTTAAATATCACAGGTGTTACAGGTATAACTCAAGCTCAGAGAACTTCTTTAAAAAATTTAGGAGCGATCGCTTATGCAGAAAGTTAGCTCTGTTTAGTAGTTTTTTACACCGCTAACTTTTAAATATTTTTGTTTTCAATAATCGTAGAGAATTTTAACAAGAAAGGAGGCTAATATTTTGGGCATCTTTCATTGTTGAGTTGATTGTTGCGAGGGAGTCAAGACCTAGCGCCACTTTGCCCCAGCGCATGATACTTGCAGAAGCAGCACCAGCAGCACCAAATCCATAGATCAGCACCAAGTCGTTTTCACGAATTTTTCCTAACTGTGCAGCATGGTACATATTGGCTATGGTGATTACTGGTCCAACGTTTGCATATTGAGGATAGAGGTTGATTGTACGCTCTGGCTCAATGCCCAATACACGCGTACAGAAGCTTGCAAACCAAGCACTAGTTGTATGGAAAAGAAAAAAGTCAATTTGATCAAGGGTAACACCAGCAGCAGTGACAGCACCCTGGCAACAGGTACGGAGCAAATCCACAGATGTTTCGCGAAATAATTTATTTGCACTTTTGTCAATCTGCATACGAATCAGGGGATTACCGCCTTCATCCTGTGTGATTTGAGAAAATAAACTGTCACACAATATACTTGTATTGATTGTCTTGGTTCCGAGAACTCCCTGGTCAGCTTCAAGTGAGCCAACCACAAAAGCTCCAGCACCGTCGCCGATACACCAGGATAGGGTGTCATTTTCATCAAAAAAGCGAGAATAAGTGCATGAGACCACTACCAGTACGTTTTTGTACTCTCCGGCTCGGACTAGAGCACAGGCAGTTTGCAGTGCAACTGGAGTAACTCCACACGCTCCATCAATATTCCAAGCAGCACCTTGCAAACCTAGTTTACGAGCAAGGAAAGCAGCATTACCAAATCCTATTTGTTCAGGCCAGACTGAGGCAACGATCATCAGTTCAACTTGATCGAGAGAAAGGTTTGCTGCTTTGAGGGCGTCTTTTGCTGCCTGCTCTTCTAGGGTCAGCGATGACTCGTCTAAACTCAGAAGCCGTCGCTCAACACTACCACGAAAAGGGTCTAACAGATAGGGCATCATCTCCAAATCAAATTCGTTACCAGGAGCAGCCCCCGCCAGTGAAAACAACTTTGCCAAACTTTTTTGCTCAGCCTGTGCGAACATATCAGGGTATTTTTCTATGTAATAGTCATTTGTGCGTTTGATGCTTGGAAGGCTCAAAGCGATGGAACGAATACCGACTGGAGAATAAACCATATATAATCTACTGTTAATAATTTGTAGCGCCTTGTACAATCAAACTTTGATTGCGACTCTCAGATGGTGGTATTTGAGTGGGGTCGATGATTACGTCAACTACAAATGGGCCTTTTGCTGCGATCGCTTTTTCTAGGGCTGCCTGAACATCGGACTCGCTTTCTACCCGAATACCTTCTGCTCCCATTCCCTGAGCAATCTTGACGAAATCTGCCTGAGGAATGGTTGCATCCGCGTCATTGAACCCTAGATATGCCATTCCTTGTTGGCATATATTGTAGCGCCCATCATTAAGTACAATCCACACGGCAGGAACTTGATATTTCACAGCCGTGTTTACCTCACTGTTCATCAACATTGCACCATCTCCCACAATGGCAACAGCCTTGCTATTTCGGGCCAAAGCAGCACCCACTACACCTGTAACAAAATGCCCCATAGACCCAAATCCATTACTGATGCGGTAACGATTTGGTGTAGTAAATTGCAGCAGATGAATTACCCAAGCAAAGGAGTTCCCTGACTCTGCCATCACTAATGCATTACTCCCATCAACAATTACTTGTTGAATTACATTCATTAGCAATTCTGGTCGTACTGGACTGCCCGCACGTGGCTTCATAGCATGGCGGTTAAATATTGGCACAGGCAGAATTTTTGGTATCCCAGAGGCATGAGGAAAATACTTCAGTAATGCCTTGACAAACACTCCCACATCGGACTGGATGGCAAAAGTCTTGGCAGATGGATATGCTGTTCCTGGTATCTGCGGATCGATATCAACATGGAGGAACCCCTGACAAGGAACCATCAAAGGGTTCCAAAAGGAGGTGAATTCACCAAGACGTGTTCCCAGCACTAGCACGCGCCTTGGACGTTGCTCGTGCATATATCTCAAAACTGACTCATGCCCACCAAATCCGGTGACACCTACGAACTGAGGATGGTCTTCAGGAAAGATACCCTTACCTCGTGGCGAACACATGACAGCAGCACCTGTCCTCTCAGCAAGCTGGCGAATTTCTTGTGCCGCCCCTCGTGCCCCGAAGCCCAACCATATCGCAAAAGAACCTTCAGATAGCAACTGGGCGCATTCTGCGATTGTCTCCTGGGTTACTGTTGCCACACCGCGAGACAGATTTACTTGTGGCAAAGATATGTTTAGTGAACTTGTCTGGATGTTTGTAGGAATACTCAAATGAGCTACAAATCCTCCCGGTTGTGTTAGTCCAAGGGCAAGCCTTCGAGAAATCTCTGGAAGTTCATTGCTAGATTCCAGAGTAGTTGCGTAATGGAATACTGAACCGGAAGTAAAAATACCTGCGCTAGGCATAGTGTATCTGCTGGTTTCCTGGATAGCCCAACGTCCTCGCTGTGGTGCGGAAGTTGAAGCTGACACAAGAATCACTTTAGCGCCTTCCCACCGAGCAGCTAGCAACCCTGTCAAAGCATTAGTAATTCCTGGTCCTGTAGTAGCGAACACTACAACTGGGCGATCGCTAGCAAAGTACGCCTCAGTGGCCGCAAAAGCGGCTCCGGCTTCGTGGCGAAAGTGCAACATCTGAATGGAACTTTGGTGTAGTGCAGCCCACAGTGGGGCGATCGCACCTCCCGAAACCCCAAAAGCATACTCAACTCCCAGATTTTCTAGGATTTTAACCACTGCCTCTGCTACCAAAAAAGGTCTCGATGGCTTGCTATAAGATTGCTGTTCAGTTGAGTTTAATTCTTTACTGGTATCTGCTTTTATATCCTCAGATTTCGCATCCATACAAACTATCTTAGGAATATTTTCCTGTGCCTTGTAACATTATCTCACACACGTAGACTTAACTAAATATTTATTGCCATAATCGGACAAAAGACTTTAGGGAGATGGCTTTTAGTCTAGTTCATTTTTGTTTACATAGTTTAGTTTTATTGTAACGAACTACTTACTTGTTTTCATCCAGTTTGGTATTTTATTGTATATCTACTTAAACCCTGCTTTGATATATAAAGAAATGCTCAAAGACTTTAAGAGCGCCACATCTGGCGAAAAGTAGATCGTTTTACCTGCTTTTTAGCTTGTTAAAACTCAACACAATCAAGCAAACTCTAGAGTATAAAAACGTGATTAACTTCAATGAGTACAAAGCTTTAACCTTTGATTGTTATGGAACCTTAATCGATTGGGAGAGCGGCATATTAGGGGCGCTCAAGCCAGTTCTACTGGCACACAACCAAAGTTTGGATGACAATCAAATTCTGGAACTTTTTGCTCAATTGGAAGCAGAACTACAACAAGGAGAATACATCAAGTATCGAGAAGTTTTAAAGAGAATAGTCGATAAATTTAGTGAAAAAATTGGATTTAAGCCAACTAATGACCAGATAAATTCACTTCCTGATTCAATTCAGTATTGGCGACCTTTCCCGGATACAGTTGAGGCACTTAAAACCCTCAAGCAAAAGTTTAAGCTAGTAATTATATCAAATATAGATGACGATTTGTTTGCTTTCTCGGCAAAGCATTTGGAGGTGGAATTCGATGAAATAATCACAGCAGAACAGGCAAAAAGTTACAAACCTTCGTTAAATAACTTCAAAGTTGCTATTAAGAGAATTAATCTACCCTTGGAAGAGATATTACACATTGCTGCTAGTGTTTATCACGATATCGTTCCAGCTAAATCTTTAGGACTATCGACAGTCTGGGTGAACCGTCGATCTGGTCAACAAGGAACTGGCGCTACTGTATCAGCAGTCAGTCAAGCTGATTTAGAAGTTCCTGATTTGAAGACCCTCGCTGCTTTGAGTTCAGCAAAAGAGTCGCGATCTTAATCTTTGCATGTGAGCATATAATTTTACTTCGCGCCAGTAGGGAGTGGGGAGGTGGGGGCAAAGGAGAATAATTAATGACTAATGACTGTTGTTAAAAAACGAAACAGGGATTGCAACATAGATTGATTCTGCCTTACTCTGGAAAAACTACTATGGCAGTTTGGCCTGACGTTCGGCAGCCCTTTGCGGCGACAAATTATACCATAGTGTTGGACTAACCGTAACGTAGTTGTTTTTAAACTTGAGGACAGCAGATAACTGTCTCACCAAAATCAGCTTCCTGCCGATAAACTTGTTCAAGAAAACACTTTGATAGCCTAAAACGATGAAAGCATCTGCTAATTTCGACTTTGAAGACGAGAAATTCAATGCACCGCCTTCTCAAGTCATCCCCTGGTGTCAGATGATTAATCCTCGGTATGGCGCAAATGGTATGCAATCTTACGGTTTGGCGCTGAAGCTTGACAATGCCAATGCTGTCGGCTTTGTACCAGATGAGAATTGGCAGCAGGTAGAGCATGAATTTAGCTCTGGAGTAGAAACTGTCTTTATGAGTACGACCCCACGCTTAGTTATAGTGCGGCGGGGGCCATTGTCTGTCAAAGACCGAGAAACGGGTCTAAAACTGGGTACGCTCAAAGATAACTATGATGCTTTTCTCGCAGACAAACTTAAATTTAAAACCTTCACTCGTTATTTAATTTTTATAGTGGGAGAGAATAAAAAGTTTTTACATCAATTACCACTACAACTAACACTTAATGGTGCAGCCGGAGCGAGTTTCAGCAAAACTTACTGCGAATTCCAACAAGGGAAAGTAGTTAGTGGGTTCGTTGCTGAACTAGAAAAAGCTTATGCTGTCTATCGCAAGCAACCATTGACACCAAAAGGCCCTTTGTTCCACGCTCACGGGATTTTTTGCCCGATAATTGAGTGTGAAGAAAGAGGCATTGAACCAAATACAGTTCTAGTAGCTTCAACTGTGGATTACAAACATCCGACAGTCGGAACTTTAACACAATTTTTAATTGCTTCGGACTCTCTGGAGTCTACAATTATCTGCAAGACTTTTGAAGAATACAAAGAATTTGGCAAGGAACCTATAAAATCAGAAACACCGAAAATGGCAATGGCAGGGGTTTCTAGTTCTTATGTGTATGCTGATGAAGATGATTTTGCTTATCCGCCATATTAAGTGGGGATTGGGGATTGGGAAAACTCTTCCCCAGTCCCTAGTCCCCATATTTATTCTTTGAGCAATAAATAATATAGTGAACCATTACCGCCTGTGATGCCAGCACGATCGCCTGCTAATTTCCCAGATCCCATAAAATAATCTACTCGTCCAGGGCCTTTGATGGCGCTTCCTGTATCCTGGTCAAGGACAAAGCGGCTGACAGCACGTCTTTCGAGTTTGCCACCAGTGGTGGGATAGGGAAATGAGTTGTAAATTAGGGCTAGCGCTCCCGGAGGCATGAGAGACTTATCTGTGGCAATGGAACGTTCTGCTGTTACTGGCACATGAATACTGCCGGTAGCTGGTCTACCACCTGTTTCTTGGAAGAAAATAAATCTTTCCCAGCGTGGCAGATAATTATTTAACTCCTGGGGTTTTTGCCGGAAGTAACTAATCAAACGTGGCATTGTCAAACCTTCCAGAGGTAGTTTGCCATCTTTGGCTAGTTCTTTGCCGATACTAGTCCAAGGGTAATCGGTTCCACCTGCATAACCAACAGACGTTGTTTTACCATTAGTTAATTTAATTTGGGCAGAACCTTGGATATGTATCATATATGCATCTAGGCGATCGCGAAACCAAAGTATTTCTAAACCGCTTAGTTGGCTTTTATTTCCTAGTAAGCCATCCTTTCCTTCCAAATCAATTCGTTTTGGGTGGGGTTTCGCCCATTGGCTGAAATCAGTTGGTAGCCTGTAAAGGGGATACTTATATGTTGCAGTCCTGACACGGCTAGCAGTGTAAACAGGTTCATAGTAAGCTGTGAATTTAACAGTACCCTTGCCATCGTTGCCCACAGACTGGTAAAAAACAAATTCCCGCCTGACAGCAGCTTGTAATTGCGCTGGTGACTTAGAACTGACAACCAGTTGACGAAAACGTAATAAACTCCGGCGGACGCGATCCAGCGTAATTTCCTTGATGGGATAATTTTGATATGCTGCGATCGCCTCACCCTTTGCTAAGTAACGCAAACTGTTGTCAATAGAAGCCAATAGCGCTTGGCGATCGCCTGTTTTACCTATTTGGCCCCAAAGTTGGTCATCCCAGCCCAAGCAACTCTGCCGAAGCGTACAATCGGTTCCAATCGCGACTGGTTTTAGCGGCGGGGTTACCTCAGGGGTGGTTAGAGGCGCGAGATCGGGAGTAGTCGGTATTGGCAAGGGCGGTAAATTAGGAACCTGAGCAACAACCGACAAGAGAGGATTTACAAAGGCAATTCCCAGACTTAAGGAAAGCAAAGCAAGGGTTTTTCTCATCATTTAGTTGAATCTTTCAACGCTGGAACTAAAAACGGGTTCTACCCGGATTGCCACGATCCGAGAAGGGCGTACCACCATATACTCTCCCTGAATATTCTTGATCGGGACGCTAATAAAGTCACTTGAAGCAGATTTTGGCACAAGTTCGCCACTATACCACTTTTGAAACTCTTGAATAGTAGGAAAACGTACTTCTTCCCGGTGGCCGGTTTCCAGTAGGAGGTATACGGCGTATTCATTTGGAGTTCTAGGCATAAAGTTGAATCATTTAAAAAACATTCAACCCATTGTTAACCACGTTACCCCAGAATGAAAAGGGTAAGCATACGGGAGATGGGGGGCAAAGGGGAAAATAATAACTCCTAACTCCTAACGGGCTAAACGCCCTGCTACCGCTAACAGCACCCCAACGCCCAATGACTCTTCAACCTAGACGACTAATGCTTTAACCAGTTCCTGAAAAAGTTTGCATAAGTCTCCAATTAACCTCTGATAACTCATCAACATTATTGAACAACAGTTATTCAGGAGGCAAAAACTATGAAACTTTACTACCGTGGTCTAAGTTATGAATATGACCCAAGCCAAGTTAGCAACAAAAAAACACAACGGGCGTTTACGTCAGATCATAATTTGACATACCGTGGCGTTAGCTATCATCTCGATCCAAATTCCAAATTGGACGAAGTTACCCAAGTGCCACTAGCTTATAAATTAAGCTTTAGGGGAATCAGTTACGTTATAAATAAAACTGCATATCCCTCTTCTGTAACTTTCCGAGTATTTTGAATAAAAGAATCAAAAAATAAAACTCTACAAGGTAAGTAGGGCAATAGATATAGAACTACAAATCCTGAAATATTTGGCAAGAGATCCCTACCCAACAGTTGCAAGCAGATGGTAAACAAACTTCATTAAAAAGTAGAACAAAAAGATGGGAAAATCTGGTGAGACTGCGCCAATGACAATTGCCGGATTTGCCTAAGTTCGCAGTTGTTGATTAAAAATCAGCAAGTTAAGAATTGTGTGACTTAGGGTATTGATTGTATATACGGTGATTGGAGTGCTATTAAATACAAACGCAATCTTTCCAGATATAACTCATATTGGAGCAACCAGAAATGCTTTCCTTTCCTACTAATCTGAGTAATTTACCCGAAATCATTGATAACTTGCCGAATATTTCTGGTTGGGAAACAGAAGTTCTCTCTGTAGTTAACCATAATGCGCCTGTATTTTTACCAACAACGAATATTAAGTTAGAAGATGTAAATGCTGTATTTGCGATCGCCTTACACATGCACCAGCCCACGATCCCTGCTGGATACGGTGGTACACTCATTAGCCATCTGCAATACATGTTTGAACATTCCAACGAAGGAGATAATCATAATGCAGCGCCTTTTGCTTATTGTTACAGCCGCATGGGAGATTTCATTCCCGAACTTGTAAATCAAGGTTGTAATCCCCGTGTGATGTTGGATTACTCAGGTAATCTTTTGTGGGGACTCAGACAAATGGGACGCAGTGATATTCTTGATAACTTGAAACGTATTACTTGCGATTCTACCTATCAACCTTATGTAGAATGGCTGGGTACAATGTGGAGCCATGCTGTTATTCCTTCCACTCCCATAGCAGACATTAAATTACATATAATTGCATGGCAACATAATTTTGCGGCAATTTTTGGTTGGGAAGCATTAGCACGAGTCAAAGGATTTTCCCCTCCAGAAATGCATCTTCCAAATCACCCTGATGTTCTCTTTGAATTTGTCAAAGCTCTCAAAGAATGTGGATATCGTTGGCTACTTGTTCAAGAACATTCTGTAGAAACAATTAACGGTGAATCTCTGAGCTACAAACATTTACCACATCGTCTGATTGCGCGTAATTCTCAAGGCGAAACAATTAGTATTACAGCTTTAATTAAAACCCAAGGTTCGGATACTAAATTAGTTGCTCAAATGCAGCCTTATTATGAAGCAAAAACCTTATCTAAACAACACCTAGGAAGTGTATTTGTACCACCAATAGTTAGTCAAATTGGAGATGGTGAAAATGGCGGCGTTATGATGAATGAATTTCCTAGTGCTTTCAAACAAGCTTGGTGGGATATGGTAAATCATGGTGGGGGAAAATCGGGTGTTGTTGGGATGTGTGGCACAGAATATTTAGAATTAATAGAAGCTGCTGGATGCAAACCTGAAGACTATCCAACTTGCCAACCAGTTGGGCAACATCAGATTTGGCAGCGAGTTTCACCAGAAAATTGCCAACCTGGGGCTGTAGAGAATGCAATTCAAGAATTAAAAGAAAATAACTCTAATTTTCACATAGATGGAGCCTCGTGGACAAATCATATTAGCTGGGTAAAAGGGTATGAAAATGTCTTATCTCCTATGTATCAATTAAGCAGTTTGTTTCATCAAAAATTTGATCCATTACAGCAAATTGATTCATTAGAAACTGTTACTAGACAATCTGAATACCGTAACATTCTTCTACATAACCTTTTGCTGCAAACTAGTTGTTTTCGTTATTGGGGACAAGGTGCTTGGACTGATTATGCAGGGGAAATTTATCAACAAGGTAAAAGCTTGTTGTAAAAGACATTTGATATCAGAATTCAGATTCCAGAAGCTAAACAGGGTTCTTACCTAGTTTTGATACGAATATTTGTGTACTTCACGTTCCTTTAAATGTGCTGTAAATAACGTGAGATCGATAATTTGAATTTTACCTCTCTCCTAAAAGGAGAGAGATTCTTGAATAATTGCGATCAATCTTACAGCCTCAGGCAAATATAATATACTTAAGATATTACATCTGAGAAAATACACGCATCCTAGAAGAAGTTATTGACGAAATATATTCAATTCCTAGTGTAAGCGATGTCTGACGACAAGCCGCTTTGCGTTGCGTCTACGCAATTATAGCTTGTAAACTATTTACTCAATAATCATGTTTGTATTTATATGACTTCACAAATTTTAGATAAATTCACCACCCTCGAAGAACAGCGGTTTCTCTTACCTGGCCATTACACTTGGGAAGAATTTGAGAAACTTGAGGCTTTAACAGCAGATGCGCCAGGTTTGCGGATAACTTATCTTGATGGGTCTGTAGAATTTATGACTCTTGGCGAACAACACGAAGCTATTAAAAGCGTGATTGCAATATTACTAGCGCTTTACTTATTTGAAAAAGATATCAACTTTTTTCCTGTAGGTAGCGCTACCCGTCGAGGAAAAGAAAAAGGTACTTCTTTTGAGCCTGATGAATCTTATTATATAGGGGAAAAAAAAGAAAATCCTGATTTAGCAATTGAAATAAATATTACTAGTGGTAGCATCGATAAATTAGAGAAGTACAAGCGTTTTAAAATTACTGAAGTTTGGTTTTGGGAAAATAATCAGTTATCTTTATATCACCTTATTAATGATAACTATGAACAAGTTACTCAAAGTAAATTATTACCAGAGTTAGATATAAATTTGTTATTACGTTGTGTTGTAATGCCTTCAATAATTGAAGCTAGGAAAGAATTTATCAAAGGAATTCGGCAGTAATATTTTAATTAAAATACTTTAAAAAAGATTATACAAGGAAAAAATAAACGTATTCAAATAAATTTAGATTTATCACCATAACTTTATGAGACAATAAGCAATCTGGCGCAACAGATTAATAGAGATAATGCTGAGGTGCTGTTAAAAGTGATGCCTACGCACTTCTATAACTTACAGTATAAGCCAAGCAAAAAGGTAAACATAATCTGGATTGCAGATAAAAACTAAAACTTGGAAACTGAAATTATTGGTATCTAAACAGCATGACATATATAAAATATTTATCAAAAATTATTGCCGCCACAGATAACAACCCGTTGTTTCTATCAATGGAAAACTTACAGTCACCAGAAGATGCAGAACTTGAGCGCAAACTGCGAGAACTCAAATTTAAACAAGAGCTTAGGAAAGATTGGATTATATTTATTGTTAGGGATGTAGTATTTTTTTCTGCTGCTATTCTTTTTATTTTTGCTGTCAGCGGTTATTCCCTATTTATGCAAATTTATAGATAATTTATCTATTTAAGTTGTAAATACTAAACTTTTCGCTGTGCCTGTGTGCTTATTAAAAAATTTGACAACTCATCTTCCTCAGTAAAGTTGCGTAATTAATTTTACAGACGACGAAGCCAACTTGCTACAAGTAAACTCATTGTCATATCCAGCTATTTAGATTATTCCATCAAAATAGTTGAAATTCTCTTCTGCAAGTTTTATGGATTCAAATTTATGACTATCGGAGTTTTCATCTTTGCTGTAGCTTTAGTTGCCATCGTTGCTCTGATTCTAATTAATGGTTACAACGATTTAGTAAAGTATCGCAACCGCTACAAAAATGCTTATTCTCAAATCGATGTTCAATTACAGCGTCGCTATGATTTAATTCCTAATTTGGTGGAAACTGCCAAAGGATATATGAAACATGAACGGGAAACTTTAGAAGCTGTGATTGCAGCTCGAAATTCTGCGATGAATGCTAACAGTCGCGCTGTACAAAATCCTGGCGATCCCCAAGCTATGCAGCAGTTGGGTAATGCTGAAGCAGCACTCGCAGGCGCGTTAAGTCGCTTCATGGTACTTTCAGAATCTTATCCGGAATTGAAAGCCGATCGCACTATCAGTCAAGTGATGGAAGAACTATCTTCTACTGAAAACCGCATTGCTTTTGCCCGCCAAGCTTTTAATGATGCTGTGACACTTTACAACACCAAAAGTGAATCTTTCCCCAGCAACCTTGTAGCAAATACTTTTAATTTTACTGTTGCAGAATTGCTTCCCGAAGCAAATTCAGAAGTGAGAAATGCTCCTCGCGTGTCTTTTTAGGTGTCTATGAATTTCTTTGAACATCAGGATCGGGCACGCCAAAATACGCAACAATTAATCGGGTTGTTTTCTCTATCCATCGCAGCCATGATTTTGGCGATTTATATTGCCACTTTATTTCTGTTTCGCATGGCTCCTCGTATTTGGTGGCATTCAGGTTTATTTCTCTATGTTGCTGGAATTACAATAATTGCGATCGCTTTAGGAAGTCTCTATAAAATTGCCTATCTCCGTGAGGGAGGAAGCGTAATTGCCGAGGAGTTAGGAGGCAGACTTTTACTACCAGAAACCGCCGATGAACAAGGACGACAACTATTAAATATTGTCGAGGAAATGGCGATCGCTTCTGGTATTCCTGTGCCAGAAGTTTATCTCCTCGATAGAGAAACCAGCATTAATGCTTTTGCTGCGGGATTTACGCCCAATGATGCCGTGATTGGAGTTACCCGTGGGAGTTTGCAAAATCTCAACCGAGATGAACTTCAAGGAATTATCGGCCATGAATTCAGTCACATTCTCAATGGAGATATGCGCCTGAATTTGCGTTTGGTGGGACTACTACACGGAATTTTATTCATTTATTTAACTGGGGAATTGCTGTGGCGGCTTCGTGCTGGCTCCCGGGAAGACAAAGGTTTGCCTTTGTGGGCGTTTGGTTTAGCACTAATGGCAATTGGCGGTATCGGCTTACTTTGCGGACGCTTGATTAAAGCCGCAGTTTCTCGCCAGCGGGAATTTCTCGCCGATGCTTCCGCTGTACAGTTCACTCGCAATCCCAAGGGACTTACCGAAGTCTTCCAAAAACTCCAACAAATGGATTCACGTTTGATTTCGCCCGGAGCAGAAGCCGCTAGTCACATGTTCTTCGGTAATGCGCTCAACCCTTCTTTTTGGGACAGCATGTTTTCTACCCACCCACCTTTAGCAGAACGTATCCGCCGTGTTGGGGGTGTCAACGTCAGCAATTTACCTCCTATCCGCAATCATACGCGTTCCCAGGAATCTCTAGCAATGGGCTTTGTGGGTGGTGCCAATGCCACGCCACAAGAGCTAGTCAATCAGGTGGGAACCGTTGCACCAGAGCATTTTGCCCACGCTCAAGGGCTGTTGTCACAGTTGCCAGAATCTTTGCGCTTGGGTGTGCGGCAGCAGGAAAGTGCAATGGCGATCGCTTTTGCGCTAGCCTTAGATACGGAAAATATCGAAATCCAAAAACGTCAAATTGCTTGGTTACGGGAAGTGCAGCCCGGAGATTTGGTAGAAAAAACTCTGGAACTGAGTAGCGAAATTAGCCAGTTAGATCCCAGTATTCGCTTACCACTTGTAGATTTGATAGTACCCGCATTGCGCCAAAATTCCGCCAAAGAATGCCAAAGGCTGTGCAAATGCGTCTACGGTTTAGTGAAAACCAAGGGCGATTTATCATTGTGGGATTTTGTGTTGCAGTTAATACTATGGCATCGCCTCCAACCTTGTATCAATCCTACGGCAGTGATAACAGTAGAATTCACCACCATCGAACAAATTTGGCTAGATAGCATATTAATACTATCGACACTCGCACGTGTCGGACATTCCGAACCCGATGCCATAGCTTATGCTTTTCGTTCTGGAGTTTTTCGACTTCCCAAAGCCGGAGAACAAGAAAAACCAGACACACCAGTTCCTTATAATTTTTCCGATCTGAAGAAAAGCATTGAACGCCTTCAGCTTGCTAGTCCTAAACTCAAGCAAGCTATTATTGATGCCTGTGCCCACACAGTACTCTTAGATAATAAAGTTACTCCAAAAGAAGCAGATTTATTAAGAGCGATCGCTATGACGTTAGACTGTCCTATACCGCCATTTTTAAATTCTCAACGTGGGGTTTCAAAACAAAAACAATCTTCTCCAAAGGTCAGTTAAAGCACAATTAATTTATTTAGCGATCGCAGTAAAAGAGTATCATATTGTACAAAAAAATCCTGACTTGTATATAAGTATTAATTTACTTAAAAAGTTTGGACAAAATACCCACTTGTTTCGCATTTTATAAATTTGGTTGCTATAGTAGATTACAGCGCTTTTCAAGTCATTGAACTACACCACTCCCCATTACCTCCCTGAATTGTGGTCAAATACCTGAAAACTGCTGTAAATAACTATTCTTGCAAGGATTTGAAAGCTGTGCGGGATGATTTACAGGGCTTGGAAATTAGTCAGAATGAACTGCAAAATCTGACTAATTTACCTGTCAATGAGGAACTGTTAATTATTACAAATATCTTGCTAAAATTTGGAAAAACATACATAGATAAAATTAAAGGTTCCGAAGGAGCGACTGTAATATTTATTGGATTTTCCACATTTGTTTTTACCTATATTTTATTTGATTTAGTTCTGAAAATATTTGTTTCATGGATAACAATTCCGTCCTGGATCTTCTTAATTGTTTTAGGTCTTTGGGTTGGTGGATTAACCCAAAGTATTTTATATATAATTTGGAAAAGCAGAACTAAATTAGTTAAAAAAAATATGAATAATTCTCTAGGAATACTTTTACATGATGTGAATAAATATAATACTATTATTAAAGCAATAGATATTAATGACCAAATAGAAGAAGCTGGTAACCCAGAAGTGGTTATAAAGCAAAGAGATAGTGTGATAGAAGCGCTTAAACTCACAAAATCTGACTTAGTTCGCGCTTTAAAAACAGAAAGGATATTGAGGGAAAATAAAAACTTTATTCTTAGTAATACGGAATTATTTGTCAATAATTTAGCAACTTTAACAGCCATGCAAGTACATGAACAGGCTACCGAGCATGGAAGATTACTCAACGAAGCATTACAAATTGCATTAGATGTACAACATGAAATGAAAAAATTACAGAGCCAGCGTTAAAAACAGTACTCCGGCTAATAGCTGCGCTCAGGAAATCAATTGGAGAAAGGATCACAATACTGCTCGCTTTGTGCATTTTTAACTCGGCATTGGATTTGGGGAAAAGGTTAAAGGTTTTTTCTTTCCCCCTTTCCCCTTCCCCTTTTCCCCTTAACCGACAAGTATTGGAAAGGATCAGACAATTTTGGATTTCGGACTTCGGCTTTGCTCAAGGTAACTCGCTCAGTCGAACGATTTTAGATTTTAGATTGACTTCACGGATAAATCCGCTTGCTCCATACCATCAAGGAATCATTGGTCAATACTCTCCATCAGTCCATAACAAACTTCCAACCAATTATCACTAATTGTGGGTGGGCCGAAAAGCCCGCCATTAATCAGGGCATCCTACAAAATATGGTTAGAGCTTTTTTATTTGGAAATTTATAGACGCTGTTGCACGTTAAAGCCCTAATGGCTTTTTTGGTAATCCTTCCCACGGTTGCAATCCCCGGTCTAACATAAATATTATTCATGAAGCGATCGCTTATCGGCATGGACTGGAAAGAAGTTAGAGGTAACTGGGTAGTCATTCCCCGAAATCCTATAGGTATCATCCATTTTTTAGGAGGTGCTTTCGTCGCCACTGCACCGCACCTAACTTATCGCTGGCTACTGGAACAACTGGCAAGTAAAGGTTACGTTGTCATTGCTACACCTTTCGTCAATACCTTGGATCATACTGCGATCGCCAAATCTGTGCTGCTCAACTTTGACCGCACCCTCGAACGCTTACATGACTCTGGGGCATTACGTAAGCTTTACTTCCCCATTTACGGCGTTGGACACAGTATGGGCTGTAAACTTCACTTATTAATAGGTAGCCTCTTTGAAGTTGAACGCGCAGGCAATATTTTAATATCCTTCAACAACTACGCCGCTAAAGAAGCCATTCCCCTAGTAGAACAATTCAATTCTACTTTGAAAATCGAATTTACTCCCTCACCATTGGAAACTAACAGACTTGTCCTAGAGCGATATAATATCCGGCGTAATTTATTAATAAAATTTAGCAACGATACCATTGACCAATCAGCAGCTTTAACCAAAATCTTGCAACAACGCTTTGGTGAAATGGTGACAGCGCAAACGTTACCAGGAAATCACACAACACCTCTAGGTCAAGATATCAAATGGCAAACTGGAACATCTTTCACTCCCTTTGATGCCTTAGGGCAATGGTTCAAACAAGAAGCATACCGCGACTTGAATCAGCTAAAAACCAGCATTCTCTTGTGGCTGAATCCGCTTGCACCTCCATAATCTTTTATGACTTTAAAAAAGCCATAAATTCGACGGAAAAATCAAAATATGTTAGTAGTATTAATACAGCAATATTACTAATATATTACTAAATTCTGATTAGCATATTACCTATCTATTTCTTTGCCTTTTTCGCAACGGCAGTCATTCATTTTAGAGACCAAAAAGACCGTCCTTGCTGTTTTTTGTGATTAGTAAACAAATTAGGTATTTTTCAATCGGTCAGCGAATAGTCTAGATCCTATTTTATTTTTCTATATTTACAGCAAGTTGTTAATTAGTTGTTCCTGCAACGTTCTATGTATCAAATACTAATAATTGATGACGATCATTCAATAAAAATACTCCTGAAAAGGATGTTGGAAAAACAGGGATATGAAGTAATTGCTGCCAGTAGCGGCGAGGAGGGAATAGAAAAGGCGCTGGCTTGCCGTCCAGCACTAATTATTTGTGATTGGATCATGCCGGGGTTGAATGGTCTGGAGGTCTGCCACCGCATTAAAACAGACCCGAAATTTTCCACGACATTTTTTATTTTATTAACATCCTTAGATTCCGTTGCCGATTGTGTTAAAGGGCTAGATGCTGGTGCTGATGATTTTATCTCCAAACCCATTGAACATAATGAATTACAAGCACGGGTAAGAGCAGGATTACGCCTGCATCAATTGAGTAGAGATTTGCAGACTCAAAAGTTGCTTTTAGAATCAGAAATGTCAGAAGCCGCAGAATATGTGCGCTCGCTCCTGCCTTTTCCTATGACTGAACCCTTCAACATCAATTTTCGATTCATTCCCTCACGGCAACTCGGCGGTGACTGTTTCGATTATTACTGGCTTGATGCTGATTATTTGGCAATTTATTTGTTGGATACTGCTGGACACGGACTCAAAGCCACTCTTCCCTCCGTTTCAGTGATGAATTTGCTTCGTTCTCGTGCCCTTAAAGGTCTCAATTACTATCAACCTAGTGAAGTCTTAAAGGCTTTGAATGATACCTTCCAAATGAATTATCAAAATGACAAGTACTTTACAATCTGGTATGGAGTTTACAACCGAATCAATCGCCAGTTAATTTATGCTAGTGCAGGTCATCCACCAGCAATTTTAATTACTGGCACATCTCCCAGGAAATCCGAAATTAAACTCCTGAAAACTACAGGTATGCCAGTTGGGATGTTTCCAGAGGCAAAATATATTGATGCCTTTTGTAATATTGAAAAATTCAGTACTCTTTATATTTTTAGTGATGGTGCTTATGAAATCACGAAATCAGATGGCACACTTTGGAGTTTAGATGCTTTTATTCAGCTACTAGTTAGCTTACAAAATTCTGTTGATAGCCAACTCGAACAGGTACTGAGTTATTTAATCGCTCTCAACTCCAAAGATGGTTTCGATGATGATTTATCTATCTTGCAAATTCAATTTGATTAATTAATTTTTCGACACTAAAACTTGATTAAATGCTTCTTGAGTGGGAAAGATTTCAAATATCTTATCCATATTAGTCAGTTCAAATAATATCCTGACTTGCTCATTAATTGAACAGATAACAAGCTGAATATCCGCTGCTCTCAAGGTTTTAAAAGCTAAGACTAAAGCTCCTAAACCAGAACTATCCATAAAAGTTACATCTTGAAAATCAAGTAAGACAATTTTCACACCAACTTCAATAATTTTAGTAATATTTTGTCGAAATTCTTGTGAAGTTGTGGAGTTCAGATTCCCACTTAGTTTAATAACTTTGACTTCTTCTCTCATAATTATTTCACCGCGATTTGTGTAAATGTTGTTTGGATTTTGCTATTATATACCTATAGTAGGATTTTTTTAACTATCGAAAAATAAAAAATCAAATTCAATATTGATAAATTCTTAATTATTTGAAATTACTAAATAAAACTTTGAGAAATATTCACTATTGATTATTCATTTAATTAAAAGTAGCGATCGCTCCTAAAATTTACTGGCAAAAATATTACATAAGCCCTTGAGTAAATTAGCTTATATATAGTTGTGTAAAATATATTTAATCATTTAAAATATTGATAATTTTTTCTAATTAACATCTAATTTTTTATGTTTCATAGGTTACAGAATTGAACGAATTCAGGTTTGGATTTGAGAACGTAAAACTAATAACTTTGATTTGGTTTCCGCCAAGTTCAAACATACAAATTATACCAATTTTAAAAAAAAATGCGATCGATACATACTCCCAAACCCTTGTTCTGTCTGGCTTTCTTAATTTTAAATTTTGAATTGGTATTAGATGATTTTTCGGCATGAAGGTAGTAGCTTATTTTGGACTAAGAGGAATAGTAATCACAAATTCAGCCCCACTTCCTGGCTGCGAAATACATTCCAAGCTGCCACCATGCTTTTGTGAAATAATTTGGTAGCTAATAGACAAACCCATGCCAGTACCTTTACCAATGGGCTTAGTACTAAAGAATGGGTCAAAAAGTCGCTGTTTCACTTCCTTAGGTATTCCCAATCCATTGTCAGCAATGCGAATAACAACTTGTTTTTCGCTAGTGAGTTCAGTATGAATGGTAATCGTGGGAATTAGATATGTGGCATTGGGAGTCTGGGAGATTTGAGAGCAATCTTTTATAACCTTTCCCTCCACACTTTCCCATCTCTCCATCTCCCCACTCTCTACTCCCCACTCATCATTCCCCATTGCCTCCTCTAAAGCATCAATCGCATTAGCCAAAATATTCATAAACACCTGATTGAGTTGCCCAGCATAACATTCCACCAAAGGCAAATTACTGTATTCTTTGATAACTTGAATGGCAGAGTGGTTAGGTGTAGCCTTGATCCGATGTTCCAGAATCATCAGAGTACTATCGATTCCCTCATGGATATTTACCTCTTTCATATCAGCTTCATCCATGCGAGAGAAATTGCGTAATGATAAAACGATCTCTCGAATTCGTTCGGCCCCGACCTTCATTGAGTTAAGGAGTTTGGGCAAGTCGTCTATCAAAAACTCTAAGTCAATCTCTTGTGCTAATTCTTCAAGTTGAGCTATGGGATGGGGATACAGTTGTTGATAAAGTTCTACAAATCTTACAAGATCTTTGATGTAGTCATTGGCGTGGGTGAGATTGCCGTAAATGAAATTCACAGGGTTATTGATTTCGTGAGCAACACCCGCCACCAATTGTCCCAAACCTGACATCTTCTCACTTTGGACAAGCTGCATTTGAGTTTGCTGGAGTTCTTCAAGGGCTTGTTCTAAATCTTTTGTCTGCTGCTTTAACTGAGTTTCTGCCCGTACACGCTCAGTAATTTGAAATGTTGTTCCTACCAATCGGTAGACTCTACCTTCAGTGTCTTTGAGGGGATTAATTGTAGTTAGCGACCAACTTTCCTCACCTTGGAAGGTCAAGCATTCTTCATAAGTCATTGGCACGCCTGCTTCTAAGCAGTTTATATATCTCTGACGAACTGCCGCACCTTCTACAACACCAGCCACATCTTCTGGCGTTTTACCAATTACTTCTATGCTACTGATACCAGTGGCACGTTCTGTAGCTGGATTCCAACCCGTAAAGCGAAAGTCACTATCTTCTAGAACATCCACTACAAATATCAAATGTTCAGATCCCTCGTAGACGGTGCGGAGGAATTGCTCTTTCTGTTGAAGTTGCACTTCTGCGAGTTTACGCTCGGTGATATCAGTAATTGCACCAACCAAACCAAGATTCTGCCCTGTAGAATCTTTCAGAGAATAAGACCTGAGGAAAGTCTGCATAATCCGACCACTAGCTGACTGTTGCTCAACCTCTCCTATCCAGGACTGACCCGAAATAGTAACTTGCCATATCTCCTTGGCAACTGCCGAGTTAGTAAAGACAGCAGAAAAGCTCCCAAATTTCATGAAATCCTGCACAGTTTCACATTCATACAATTTGGAAAATGCCGAATTTTGGTAAATGTGATTACCCGCAGCATCCGCTATGCCAATAGCATCGCTGGAGCTTTCTACCGCTTGCTTGTAAAGCATTAATTCTGCTTGTGCCTGTTGCCGTTGAGAAATCTCAGTTTGTAGTGCCTCGTTAGTTTTGATTAATTCTTGAGTCCGTTCTTCTACTTGTCTTTCCAGTTCTGCATAAGCTTGCTGGAGTGCCTCGTGGGTTAGTTGAAGTTTCTTGATATCGTTAACAATCTGCAATAGAAAGGCAATAGAGACATTTTGCTGTTGGTTTTTAACTGGACAAGTGCTGACGAGTTCCCATAATTGATTGGGGAACTCATTTGTTTTGTTGTCCTTTTGCATACCCTAAGTCCTGTTTGTAACTGGAGTTTAGATGCACCTTCCCTCTCAAAAAAGTTATCTGAGGCATCGCTTCTGCTGCTTTAGTATTCCCTGCGTCTGTTATTTCTCAACAGACAATACTAAAACTGAGAATTTATGATTTATAACTCCCCAGTGTTAACTTGTAATTCCTGACTTTCTCAATACTTCGTGACGTAAGGGACTGGGGAATGGGGAGTGTGGGGAGTGTGGGGAGATGGGGAGATGGGGAGATGGGGGAGTGTGGGAAGAAAAGGGGGAAAGATTTCTTTCCATCCTCCCACACCTCCCTCACCTCCCACACTCCCTGTTTACCCTATACCCAATTCCCAACCCCTGTTACACAGGACTTACTTTGGCTCTATAAAGCAGTTTGTCACCTTGAAGGTAACCAGTGTAGCGCACCTTGACTATTTCTCCAGGTTGTGCTGTCCCCTCCATCAATTGATGTAGTTGGGGATCGTAGGCTACCTCTCTTCCTACAGATGCGATCGCTTCCACTCCCCATCCGTGTAAAAGTTTTTCTAGGGGTTTCTGCACCAACGGCACTATTTTGACTGCTGCTAGCTGTGGATTTTCTTGGGCTTTTTGTGCTGCTGTTGGCCATTGCAACAACAAAGACTCCAGCAGCTGTATAGTTGACTGCTGGAGTTCTTGTAGTAATATTTCTCGCTGCTGTTCCAATTGAAGTTGCAAGCGATCGTACTCTGTTTTTAAATTTGCAATTTCTTGTAATAATTCTTGATTAGCTGCTGCTGGATTTTGTAATAATTCTACACTTGAAAAAGTTGTGACTAATTCACTCAACGGCATCTCTAGGACTGGCGACAGCTTCAGCAACACATCTACTCGCATCTGCTCTAGTTTTCCTTGCCGTAACCGCAAAATTTGACGCTCTGAGACACCAGCAGCACGACTGAGCGCTTTAAAACTAGAAATACCCACTCGTTGCATTAAATTTTGTAACTTTTGGGTGAAATCAATATTGGGCATAGGGAATAGGACATTGGGCATTGGACATTGGGCGTTGGGCATTGGGCATTGGGCATTGGTTATTTTTCTCATCTCTCCATCTCCCTCATCCCCCATGCCCTATTCCCTATGCCCCATGCCCTATTCCTATTCTTCCAGCAAGCTTCTCAACATCCAAGCTGTTTTTTCGTGTACTTGCATCCGCTGAGTTAATAAATCGGCAGTAGGTTCGTCGTTAACTTCATCCACTACGGGGAAAATAGACCGTGCAGTTCGGACTACGGCTTCTTGTCCCTCTACTAGTAAGTTGATCATTTCCACAGCTTTAGGAACTCCAGGAGTTTCTGGAATCGAACTTAATTTGGCATATTCGCTGTAAGTTCCTGGTGCGGGATAGCCAAGCGCTCTTATTCTTTCAGCAATTAAATCAACTGCTAGCGCTAATTCTGTATACTGGGTCTCAAACATCAGGTGCAATGTTTGGAACATGGGCCCAGTCACATTCCAATGGAAATTATGAGTTTTCAGATACAGTGTGTAGGTGTCAGCCAAAAGGCGAGATAATCCCTCGGCAATTTTAGCCCTACTCGCCTCGTCAATGCCGATATTCACATTTTTGACTGTTACTTGTGATGACATAATTTTCTCCTAATTAGGTTATATGTAATTGGGGACTGAGGAGTTGGGGAAAGACTTTCTGCAACTTCTCCTCTGGCCATCCGCCCCTCCACTCCCCATCTTCCCATCCCCACTCGCCATTCTCTATGCCAAGTGCATCTTCAAAACGCTACGGGGTGCTTTACGGACTCTGGCTAAAACGGTTTCTTTGCCTAAACGCTGGCAAGCTTCATACCGATGGCAACCAGAAAAGCCATAATATTGTCCATCTACTTCTAGAACATCTATCGGTTCTTGCTGCCCAATCTCGGCAATCGATTCCATTAAGGCTTGTACTTTATTTGGATCGTTTGCACGGGGCAACGGGCGTTTAATCTGATTTAATGGAATTTCTTGGACTCTAACCATAAGGAGTTTATCAACTAGTTTTGTTTTGTACCTTTAAATAAATCATAATCGTTATGACTTTGTTTTGCAAGTAGGTAATATTTATTTGGGGCAAAACTGGTAATGGTATCATTGGAGCACTCATGCGACAAAAAGACCGCGTTACAAAGCAATTGGAAAATCAGCTCCAACGCCGCTTTCCGGGGCAGAATCAGGTAGCTATGAAATTTTCCTTTTGGCGTTTTTCCTATACACTGGTGGCGACATTTAGCCTATCGGGACTGACTGCGGCATCGGGACCTCAGAGCAATATCCAGGATGTAGAACTGAAAATTGGGATTGTGCAACGATTTGGCGACGAAGCCACAGCTAAGCTGCAACTAGAACCGACAAAGGGCGATCGCTTAAAGCTAAAATTTCAAACGGGTAACAAGCAGCAAGTTGTGGTTACCAATAAGCCTGTCAAGCTGGAAACAGTTATGCAAGCTTTAGCCCAGCCAGCAGTTGAAGAAGTAGTAGTCTTGGGTACATACCGCACCTTTGAAACTGCCGAAGACAGTGCAAAAAAATGGCGTTCTCAGGGAATGGAAGTAGAAATAGCCCAGCCAGAACGCTGGCAAGTGTGGGCGAAACGCGATGTTTACAGCACTCCTTTATTGCGACGCTTGTTGTTGCAGAACATCCAAGCTGCTAATCAACAAAAAGCATATCTTGATACTAAAGTTTTGAAACAAGTGCCGCGAGTTAGTTGGGTAGTGGATGGTAAGCGCTACAGCCCGAATGATTTAGAAATTAGCACTGAGAAAAACTTGATTCGGGTGAATAAAAGCGATAAACCAGGGAATGCTCGTCTATATGCGGGGCGGCTAAATTTACAACCAAATGCTTACGGTACATACACTTTAGTTAACCAAGTACCCTTAGAAACTTATTTGCGTGGGGTTGTGCCCTATGAAATAGGCACTGATGCACCAACAGCAGCGCTAGAAGCCCAAACAATTCTTGCTCGTACTTATGCTTTAAGAAATTTACGTAGGTTTGCCGCAGATAACTACCAGTTATGTGCTGATACACACTGCCAAGTTTATTATGGACTGAATGGAGCAGCTGCCAAAACAGACCAAGCGATCGCTGCAACTAGGGGTAAGGTACTAACTTATAAAAACGAACTAGTAGATGCCTTGTATTCTTCCACCACTGGCGGTGTCACCGCCTCCTTCAGCGATGTCTGGAATGGTGAGGATCGTCCTTATCTGCGCCCTGTAGTCGATGCTGCGACTAATCTTTGGAACTTATCAAAGCAAAATTTAGCCGATGAAAAGAACTTCCAAAAGTTTATTAATCTGAAACAGGGTTTTAATGAAACCAAGTGGAATATGTTTCGTTGGCGCAGGGAAACCCGTTTAGAGGATATTATCAAGGATTTACAAAAATTTTTGCGGGTAACAAATAGTCCTCATGCCAAATTTAAGACAATTCAAGCTATGGCTGTGGTGAAGCGAAGCGAGAGTGGACGCATCCTCCAACTCGCAGTCAAAACTGATAACAGCACCTTTATTCTTCATAAAGACGAGGTTCGCAGTGCTTTTGCTGCTCCCACAAGTACACTTTTTTATATAGAACCTTTAAACAAAGGCAAACCAGAACTATGGGGATACGCCTTTATTGGTGGTGGATTGGGACATGGAGTCGGCTTGAGTCAAACTGGCGCTCAAAATTTAGCTAAACTTGGTTGGTCGAATCAGAAAATTCTGCAATTCTACTATCCTGGTACTGAGATTAAAATTCTCAGTCAAGAGATTAAGCTGTAAAGCTAATTAGCATGGCAATTTTAGTCATGAACACAAACAATCGAGTTGTGATTTCGCTAATTTATAGCCATAAAAACACTGACGAAACTTGTTGCAAGGACAGTTTCAGCCAATAACTAAAGTTAGGGAATTAAACTTTTTTATACTCTAACTCAATCAATATGTTAATAAAGCAGGAACACAGTATTTCATGTTCCTGCTTTGTTATAAAATTAGGCTTTTTGTCAAACTATCATGAGAAAGGACACATACTATCAGGAGAATATTTCTCCTAAATTCGTTGCTTGTATTATTTGAACGTCAGTAACTCTTGCAAGAGGTTTATTGTTGAGACGCCTAATTCTTAGTAGAGTTCTTCTTCTTTGTGAGTTTCGATTGTTACATCAGACGTCGGGTAAGCAACACAGGTTAGTACATATCCAGCTTCTATTTGATCGTCATCTAAAAATGACTGATCGCCTTGATCGACAGTACCTGATACGAGTTTACCTGCACAGGTAGAGCAAGCACCAGCGCGGCAAGAGTAGGGTAAGTCAAGACCAGCTTCTTCAGCAGCGTCTAAAATATATTCATCATCAGGAACTTCAATCGTTTTGTTCAGCCCTTCAGCCTCATTGATGAGTGTGACTTTAAAAGTTGCCATTGGATAATCCTCTCTTTTTGAAACGGCAGTATAAGTTATGCTAAAGCAAATTTACCGGCTGTTCTTATACGATTAGCCGCCCTTTTATATTTGCTTCAATTCTGATACTACGAGAAAAATTAAACTATGTAACTCTAATTTGACCGCGATTAGTAATGAAATTTAGTTACTTCATACGAATAAGTTTTCTTTATGTATTGTTCGGTGTAGTCAGGCTGCGATCAAGAAAAATTATCTTCCCGGGATTGGTGACTGGGGAGTGTGGGAGGATCAAAAACAGAACTAATGAGGATCGTGTATAATTCAGAAGCAACTTTGGGAAAAGCAAAAGTGCGTGTAGGTTTGGTAGGTACTGGATATGCAGCAAAGTTTCGGGCTGAGGCGTTGCTGAATGATGGGCGAATGGAGGAAGGGAAAGCTGCGCGATCGCACTTAGTTGCAGTTGTTGGTCATACAACTGAAAAAACCCAAACCTTTGCCAGAGAGTACGAAATTGAAGCTTTGAGTTCTTGGAAACAGCTAGTAGAACGCCGAGATATAGATTTGGTGATCATTTCCACTGTGAATCGAGATCATGGTGCGATCGCTCGTGCAGCACTTACCAACGGCAAACATGTGATTGTCGAATATCCACTTTCTTTGGATGTGGCAGAAGCTGAAGAACTCATCGCCTTAGCTAAAGCACAACAAAAACTCCTGCACGTTGAACACCTAGAACTTTTGGGTGGGATGCATCAAGCTTTGAAGCAAAACTTAGCCAAAATTGGTGAAGTTTTTTATGTCCGCTACAGCACCATCAATCCCCAAAATCCTGCACCCCGCAAATGGACTTATAATCATGAGCTTTTCGGTTTTCCGTTAATTGGTGCCCTGTCGCGCCTACATCGTCTCACCGATTTGTTTGGTAAAGTATTTACTGTTAACTGTCACCAAAGATATTGGGAAACCGAATCAGAATACTATCAAAGCTGTTTATGCACTAGTCAACTCTGCTTTGACAGTGGACTTTTAGCCCAAGTAATCTATGGCAAAGGCGAAACTGTTTGGCAGTCAGAACGCAAGTTTGAAGTTCATGGAGAAAATGGTGCTTTAATTTTTGATGGCGACACAGGATTTTTTATCCAGCCAGGGGAAACAACACCTATAGAGGTTGGTCCTCGCCGGGGTTTGTTCGCCAAAGACACAATTATGGTGTTAGACCACCTTTTTCATGGCACTCCTTTGTACGTGACCCCAGAGGAGAGTTTGTACACCCTAAAGGTTGCTGAGGCTGCCCAAAGAGCTGCACTGACAGGGTTAACTATATTTATGAAAGATATTTAGATAGAAGTTGATGAAAACCGAACTAATTGTTATTTTATCCCAACGAGAATTAGAAAAAATGCGTCAAGCTGGACGCTTAGCAGCTAAACTTCTGAAGCATCTAGAACCGATGGTGAAGCCAGGGGTTAGCACTCTTGAACTAAATGATGAAGCCGAACGTTGGACACAAGCGCACGGAGCAAAAAGCGCACCCCTTGGTTATAAAGGTTTTCCCAAGTCGATTTGCACTAGTGTAAATGAGGTAATCTGTCACGGCATTCCTAATGCTAAGCAAATCCTCAAGGAAGGTGACATTATTAATATTGATGTGACACCGATTGTTGAAGGTTACCACGGCGATACATCCAAGACTTTCTTTGTCGGTACTCCTTCCCCAAAAGCGAAAAAGTTGGTGGAAGTGACAGAGAAGTGTTTGCGCTTGGGTATTGCTGAAGTTAAACCAGGGGGACGCATTGGCGACATTGGTGCAGCCATTCAAGAGTATGCTGAAGCAGAAGGTTTTTCTGTGGTGCGAGATTTTGTGGGACACGGAGTCAGTAATATTTTTCACACAGCGCCGGATATCCCCCACTATGGCACACGGGGTAAAGGCAAGCGCCTCAGACCAGGGATGGTTTTTACCATTGAGCCAATGATTAACGAAGGCACTTACGAAGTCGAAGTTCTCAGCGATAAGTGGACTGCTGTAACGCGCGATCGCAAGCTTTCTGCCCAATTTGAGCATACCTTAGCTGTGACTGAAGATGGCGTTGAAATTCTCACTCTACCTGAAGGCGAGAATTACTGGGGTGTATGACAACATAACTATGGAAATTTGCACGATTTTCAATAGCATGAATAAGAGCGATGCCTGCGGCGGGCTACGCCTACGCTAGTTCATACTCATCGTCAAAAATCTGTGAAGAAAGCTCATAACGTTTTATGTGGAGCGACTCATTTTCAATGCGGTTCATCTGAGGCGAGTATGGGGGCTGAAAGTCATCTTAAGGTAACAGTAGAGTGTTCATTTCCGGAGAAAGTGGAAAAGAAAACTCAGCAATCATGAGTGAGAATATTGAGGCAGCAAAAATTTCTATTATCATTCCAACTCTCAATGAAGCAGCGAATATCAAAGAAGCTATTGCTACTACGCAAGCCCGTATAAATATAGAATTCATTGTTGTAGATGGTGGCTCTAGCGATGATAGTGTAGAAATAGCTCAGTCTTTAGGTGTCAAAGTTATCTCATCATCTGCTGGTCGTGCTGTGCAAATGAACGCGGGTGCCGTAGCAGCTAGCGGGGAGATTCTGCTATTTCTCCATGCAGATACCCGTTTACCTGCTGGGTTTGATGAGATGATTTGCACCGCTCTACAACAACCTGGGATTGTGGCTGGTGCATTTAACTTGCGGATTGATGCGTCGCTTTTGAGTTTAAGATGGGTAGAGTTGGGTGTAAAGTGGCGATCGCATTTTTGTCAAATGCCATACGGCGACCAAGCAATTTTTCTCACAAAAGCACTATTTCAACAAATTGGTGGTTTTGCTGAATTGCCCATCATGGAAGACTTTGAACTCATGCGTCGTCTAAAAGCGATGGGACGTATTGCAATTATCTCCACACCAGTTGTTACCTCAGCGCGTAGATGGTTGCAAAAGGGAGTCTTTAAAACTACGTTACTTAATCAAATAGTAATTATTGCTTATTTACTCGGTGTTTCGCCTGAGCGAATTCGTTGCTGGTATCGCAGAGAAAAATTTAAGAGGATTTAAGCTGTTTCTCATGTCAGTAGTATATGTTAGTGGCATTGGATTCAACGTGTAAGTTTCAAAATTGAGCCTCAAAAGGTCAACGTCGAGCCTCAGAAGGTCAAAGTTGAGCCTTAGAAGGTCAAAGTTGAGCCTCAGAAGGTCAACGTCGAGCCTCAAAAGGTCAAAGTTGAGCCTCAGAAGGTCAACGTCGAGCCTCAGAAGGTCAAAGTTGAGCCTCAGAAGGTCAAAGTTGAGCCTCAGAAGGTCAACGTCGAGCCTCAGAAGGTCAAACTTGAGCCTTAGAAGGTCAACGTCGAGCTTCAGAAGGTCAAAGTTCAGCCTCAGAAGGTCAACATTCAATACGGTTCGGTTAAGATCCCCCCGCCTACGACGACCCCCTTAAAAAGGGGGTATAAACAGGATTTTGAGCAAGCCTTTTTAAGGGGGGTTGGGGGGATCTTCGAGGAATAAACACGTTAACCGAACCGTATCGGGTCAACGTCGAGCCTCAAAAGGTCAAATGTATCAAAATGAAGAAGCGTTTATTCAATTCCAAACTTAAAATATTACTGCTAAGTTGCCTGATTGTCGCTTTTATAATTGCCGCTAAACAGTTAAACTTTCAGGGACTTTTACACAGCTTAGTCATTTGGGTAGAGAGTCTTGGCATCTTCGGCCCCATTGCTTACATATTTATCTACAACTTAGCTACATTATTGTTTATACCTGGTTCCCTGTTAACTCTCAAAGGTGGTTGCCTGTTCGGAGTATTTTGGGGATCAATATACGTACTAATTGCTGCCATAATTGGAGCAACATTAGCTTTTGTTATTGGACGCTACCTATCGCGGAATTGGGTTTGTCAACAAATGGACAAACATCCTAAATTTAAAGCGATTGATTTAGCAGTTTCTAAAGAAGGGTGGAAGATTGTTTTGCTAACTCGTCTATCTCCCGTCTTTCCCTTCAATTTATTGAATTATGCTTTTGGAGTTACACAGGTTTCTCTCAAAGATTATATATTAGGTTCTTTTGGCATTATCCCCGGTACTGTAATGTACGTTTATATTGGTTCTTTAGCTGGGAATATTGCCATGATTAATACATCTCATCAACCAACTACTCCAGAAACTCAAATCTGGCAATGGATAATGCAAGGAGTTGGGTTAATTGCTACCATTGCTGTGACTGTTTATATTACAAAAATTGCTCAGAAAGCCCTAGCTAAAAGTGTAGCAATAGTAGAACTAACCAATAATGAAACGAAAAATCATTAATACAGCAGAATGCAGAAGTTTTTTAGCCAGTTTTGTAGGGTGTGTTATGGACGTTAGTCCTAACGCACCAAAAATTTAGGATTGTACGTTATCCCATAGGCTAACGCACCCTACAAAATTAAAGCCAATTTAAAAATTTATCTCACCTTTGCAAGTTATGAAAAAGCAATTTATAGAAAATCGATTAAATCCCAAAGGCTGGCACAAGTTATTTCGATTAACTGGATTAATATTACTAGTACTTGGCTTTGGTTTTTTATTAAATACAGACTTGGCCTTAGCACAAGAATCTGTGAATCCCAATTCTTTTAATCCCCAAGTAATTTTACGAGATGCATTGCAGTGGATTGATAGCCTTGGTACAGTAGGAGCGATCGCTTTTATTGCACTTTACATTATCGCCACCGTCGCATTTTTCCCAGGTTCTATTCTCACCTTAGGTGCTGGCGTTATCTTTGGCGTAATTTGGGGTTCTTTATACGTGTTCATTGGCGCAACCCTTGGCGCTACAGCTGCTTTTCTCGTCGGACGTTATTTAGCAAGAGACTGGGTTGCTCGTAAAATTGCAGATAACAAAAAATTTGCCGCCATTGACCAAGCCGTTGGCAGAGAAGGATTAAAAATTGTCCTGTTAACGCGACTGTCGCCGATATTTCCTTTCAATTTATTAAACTATGCTTTTGGCATCACAGGAGTTTCACTCAAAGATTACTTTATCGGCTCCGTGGGTATGATTCCCGGAACCATCATGTATGTTTACATTGGTTCACTTGCGGGTAATCTTGCCACGATTGGTACTGAAGCTCAACCCACCAACCCCACCATCCAATGGACAATCCGAATTGTCGGTTTTATTGCCACAGTCGCCGTTACAATTTATATCACCCGGATTGCCCGCAAAGCTTTAGAAGATGGAATTTTATAGCTTCTGCCCTCCCTTCCCTCACTAAACCATTTTCTTTATTAACAACCACATAAATTTAGTAAAACTTAGCGTCCTCACCGAAGTTCAGATCGGCAAAAGCCGCCGCTCCGACTTCTCTGTGCGTTTAAAAACTCCTTCCTCTTTCAAAAATCAGATTATTTGTTAATTCTCAAACTGATAAAACAGCGCAAAGATGTAATTCTGATTAAATAACGATTAATAAATTTATCTTGACTTTGGTATTTTCACTTTTGAAATGAGGTATCAACAATGACTAATTCAGAATTCGAGAGAGTCACAGTTCGCCCAATGGATGAGTATAACCAAAAGTTAGTATCTTACGTCCATCCGCCAAATTGGGTGAATCCTCAACCCGCCGATGTTTACGACTTGGTGGTAATTGGTGCTGGTACAGCCGGTTTAGTGGTAGCCGCGGGTGCAGCAGGCTTGGATTTGGGTTTAAAAGTAGCATTAATTGAAAAGCATCTCATGGGTGGAGATTGCTTAAATGTTGGTTGCGTACCATCTAAAACTGTGATTCGCTCGGCTCGCGTAGTTGGCGAAATTTGGAATGCTAAAAATTTGGGAGTTAATATTCCCCAACATAATATTGATGTCGATTTTCCCAAAGTCATGGCCAGAATGCGGCGGGTAAGAGCTGATATTAGCCATAATGACTCAGCAGAACGATTTCAAAATTTGGGCGTCGATGTCTTCTTGGGTAGCGGTCGATTTGCAAGTAAGAATACCGTGGAAGTTGGCGATAAAACTCTCCGCTTTAAAAAAGCTGTAATTGCGACTGGAGCCAGAGCTTCACAACCCGCGATTCCCGGACTGGAACAAGCAGGTTATCTCACCAACGAAACAGTTTTTTCTTTAATCCAACGACCAGAACGTTTAGCGGTAATTGGTGGCGGCCCCATTGGTTGCGAATTGGCGCAGGCTTTCCGGCGCTTGGGTTCTGAGGTGGTACTGTTTCATAGCGGTTCTCAAATTCTCAATAAAGAAGATGCTGAGGCCGCTAAAATTCTGCAAAGGGTTTTGGTTAACGAAGGAATTCGCGTGGTGTTGAATTCCAAATTAGAAGAAGTGGTAACAGTTACCGAAGGTAAACGGCTTTACTTTTCTTCCAATGGTCATCGAGATTCTGTGACAGTAGATGAGATTTTAGTTGGTGCGGGACGTGCGCCGAATGTAGAAGGTTTAAATTTAGAAGCAGCAGGTGTGGAATACGACAAACACCAAGGTGTAAAGGTGAATGATTACCTGCAAACAACCAATCCCAAAATCTACGCAGCTGGCGATATCTGCATGAAGTGGAAATTTACCCATGCTGCCGATGCCGCAGCGCGGATTGTAATTAAGAATACCCTATTTTCTCCCTTTGGCTTGGGACGTACCAAACTCAGTAGCTTAATAATGCCTTGGGTAACTTACACCGACCCGGAAATTGCCCATGTAGGAATGTACGAACATGAGGCGCAGAAGTTAGGTATTGAGGTGACAACGATCGCCATTCCTTTTAATAGTGTAGACCGAGCGATCGCTGATGATGAAGAATTAGGATTTTTGAAAATCTATCATAAAAAAGGTTCTGATGAAATTCTCGGTGCAACTATTGTTGCCCGTCACGCCGGCGAAATGATTTCAGAAGTGACCACGGCAATTGTGAATAAAATCGGTTTGAGTAAATTAAGCAGCGTAATTCATCCTTATCCCACTCAAGCCGAAGCAATTAAAAAAGCAGCTGACGCCTATCGTCGTACACTACTGACATCAACTACTAAAAAATTGTTGGGATTTGTCACAAAGTTATCTTGAATTGGGAATGGGGAATGGGGCATTGGGTAAACAGGGAGTGTGGGAGGTGTGGGAGGTGTGGGAGGTGTGGGAGGTGTGGGAGGATGGGGAAGAAATCTTTCCCCCCTCTCTCCCCTCTCTCCCCACACTCCCCACACTCCCCCATCTCTCCTTGTCCCCTTGTCCCCTTGTCCTCTTCTTTCCCTCATCTCCCCACTTCCCACCTACTTTAAACAGGTTTCCAGCTGTCAATCTTACCTGATATCAAGTCTACGTAGTACAACTTGCCATCATCTCCAGCCTTAACACTTACAGGCACCCCTAAGTTGGAAGCAAACTGTGTAGTTGCAACAACTTTGTTCTGACTGTTCAATGTTAAAGCATCGATAGTTCCCTTACTGGGATTGAAGATCATCAAAGCATTGTTAAAGCTACCACCAGTGTAAAAAGTACCAACGCCGATAGAAGTAGAACCAGTTAAGTGATCGTAGGCGTAAATTGGTGCTGTAACGGGTTTACCACTTGCGTAGAACTCCTTCGCTATATTGAGATTAGAATAGGCGGGTTGTTTGGTGTTGATGAGATTGCCATTTGCATCAACACCACCCTCATAGAATGGCCAGCCAAAGTTTTTGCCTCCGCCGCCAACATTCACCTCTTCCCACTTGTACCAGCCCACATCGCCGATAAAAGGAACATTAGTTTGTTGATTGACGGTAAAGCGGAAGGGGTTACGCAGACCGAAGTCATAGACTTTGGAACGATTGCTGTTAGGATCGCCGTTGTAGAAAGGATTACTTGATAAACCTTGACCAGTAATAGCATTAATGTGCAGGACTTTACCAGACAGATTATCAATATCCTGAACGCGAGCTGCTCGAATATCTGCTCGGTTGTAAGAAGTACCATCACCGAAGCTAACAAACAGAGTACCATCGTTACCAAAGCGTACACTACCACCGGAGTGAGTTGAACTATCAGTCGCTATGAAATCCTGGACATTTGTGAAGTTGCCTGTTTTCAGCGCGTCTACATATTCCTGGGAGTTAGCAAATAATTTGCCAGTAGTTTTGTTTAAAATACCTGATGGTGCTTCATTCTTGCTTTCATCGGTAGGATCGACGGCTGTGCTGTCTTTATCTGGGCGACTAATGTACTGCCAAGTGCTATTTTTGCCTAATAGTATAACTTCACTGCCAGCGATCGCAGTTTTGTAACCAGTGTTGGGATCGGCTGTGACTCTAATTAGCCTTGCTGCACGGTTACCTCGCTCATTGGCATCGTCTAAGGTGCTATTGGGATTATTTTTGGGATTGGTTTTATCTGTTTCAACTGGATCGTAGGTAAACAATAGGTAAACATAGTTGTTGCCAGTCGGACTCTTGCCAAAATCTGGATGTACCGCTAAGCTTAACAATCCGCGATCGGCTACGTTATTGACCTGTCCTGAAATATCAATAAATGCCTTTGATTCTAAGACACCTGTGCTGGTGTTCAACACCTTTACTACCCCATCTTTCTGGGCGATGAACATCAGCTTATCGTCAGCTGACCAGTCAAAGTCTATAGGTGCACTCAACCCAGAAGCCACAGTATTTTTCTCAAACTCACCTAAGTCATTATCAGTAATAGTCACAGTCGTCTGAGTGATAGGCAGCAACACCCCAACTGCGTTACTAAAGTTCAAAGTAAACGCTTCATTCGCTTCTGTAACTGAATCATCTTTAATGGAAATAGAAATAGTCTTACTGGTTTCTCCGATTCCAAAGTTCAAGATTCCAGATAAAGCCAGATAGTCAGATCCGGCTTTAGCAGTTCCATCCGCAGTTGCATAGTTCACACTAGCAGTTGCCGAAGCATTATTGCGTGTAACTGTCACTATTGCAGTACCATTATTCTCACTAACTACTGGCTGACTGAAACTCAAACCTTGACTATCATTATCTTTAATCGTGATTCCGAGAGTTCTTTGGGTTCCTAGTGTTGCACCCTCTGGCTGATCGATAGCCACACTAAAGTTTTCATCTGATTCCGCTAACGCATCGTCAAAGATAGGAATGATGATTTGTTTGCTACTTTCTCCTGGTGCAAAGTTGAGTGTCCCCTCTATTTCTTCCCCACCATTAGCGTAGTCATTCCCTACTGTTGCAGTACCAGCTAAGGTAGCATACTTAATCGAAGATGTACCACTTAAATTACCACTTCTCAGTACAGTAACAGTCACAGTACCATCAGATTCGTTCACACTGGTGGTAGATGAACTCAAGATGATAGTGGTTGGCAGGACTGGTGAATAGAGTTGAGACTGAGGAATAATTTCTTTGGCTTGAGAGTTGCTTGACCAAGATAGTTGAGAAAGTGCAGAGTAAGTATTCTCGAAGTACTCAAGTTTAATATCGTATTTTTGACCTGCAACCAAAGCGATGGAACCAGTATGTTCTGTGTTTCCTTGATTGATAAACTTATCAATCAGCAGTTGATTATTCACCCACAGTCGCACGCCATCATCACTACTGGTGTAGAAGTTGTAAGTCTCGTTGTACTTAGCTTGTACCTGACCTGTCCAACGCACTGAGAAGGTGTCTGGACCGATGAGCGGATCTGGAGAACCACCACCCCACTTAAAGTCCACTTTGCTATCTGTGCGAGTTAACTTCAAGTTAGTCAAATTACTGTTGTCGTAGTATTCTGCTTTGAGTCCGTTGCCATTACCCACAGGTGTACTCACCTGACTATAAAGTTGAGACTGAGGAATAATTTCTTTAGTCTGAGAGTTGCTTGACCAAGATAGTTGAGAAAGTGCAGAGTAAGTATTCTCGAAGTACTCAAGTTTAATATCGTATTTTTGACCTGCAACCAAAGCGATGGAACCAGTATGTTCTGTGTTTCCTTGATTGATAAACTTATCAATCAGCAGTTGATTATTCACCCACAGTCGCACGCCATCATCACTACTGGTGTAGAAGTTGTAAGTCTCGTTGTACTTAGCTTGTACCTGACCTGTCCAACGCACTGAGAAGGTGTCTGGACCGATGAGCGGATCTGGAGAACCACCACCCCACTTAAAGTCCACTTTGCTATCTGTGCGAGTTAACTTCAAGTTAGTCAAATTACTGTTGTCGTAGTATTCTGCTTTGAGTCCGTTGCCATTACCCACAGCTGCAACTACCTGACCCTGACTCACCTGACTATAAAGTTGTGACTGGGGAATAATTTCTTTAGCTTGAGAGTTACTTGACCAAGATAGCTGGGAAAATGCAGAGTAAGTATTGTCGAAGTACTCGAGTTGAATATCGTATTTTTGACCTGCAACCAAGGTGATGGAACCACTATATTCTGTAATTGCTTGGTCTATAAACTTATCAATCAGCAGTTGATTATTCACCCACAGGCGCACACCATCATCACTACTGGTGTAGAAGTTATAAGTTTCGCTGAACTTAGCTTCTACCTGACCTGTCCAACGCACTGAGAAGGTGTCTACACCGATGAGCGGATCTGGAGAACCAACACCCCAATTAAAGTTGACTGTCGCATCTGTGCGAGTTAGTTTCGAGTTGGTGAAGTTGATCTCGTCAAAATATTCTGCTTTGAGTCCATCTCCCTGAGAAACTAGGTTGCTAGACCCACCCAATATACTTGGTTGCGCTTGATCCAGAACTGCTAGAGATGATTGACCACCAATTACTGGACTTGTTGTTGGTAAGAGTGGATTATTTTGATTCTGTAAATCGGCCATTGATATATATGCCTCATAATAGAGTTAAAACTAATACCATAATTCAGTGCTTAAGGATTAGTTTTTAATTGAATCTTTTGAAGGAAAATGTGTAGCTGTCTTAAGGAAATTTACTTAATTTATTAATATATCAATCAATGCTAATACACATTTTCCCTATCTGTTCTTTTGCCTATTGACTCTGATGGTTTGCTGCTTGTTTGTAACAAGTTAAAAATCAGCCAGCATGGGGCGACATATCTTCCTATATCTCCGCTAAAAGCAGATATATAGGAAAATATGTATGACCAGAAATACTAGAGACTAGTTTTATGGCGCATTAGCCATGATTAAACTTTGTTTTCTAGAAATTTCAGAATTTGTGAGCTTATGTAAATTCACTTTGGTCAATTTATTTAAAAAATATAAATCGCCATGAACAACTGATAATTTAACCTGATATGCAATCACATGAGAATTTTAAGAAAGAGGACAGTACTCGGTTAAATTAAGTATATACGTAAGTGCGCTTTAATTCCTCACTTTTGTACTTAGATGTGTTTAGAGTTCAATCAATTGAACATTTGACACTACATGACCGTGTTATGTCTATCTCTTTTATCCAACTTTGTTTAAATATTCATATTAAATATCGATTTTTAAAGGTATATCAAATTTTTTAGGATTTTTAAATAAAAATTACGCATAGATAGCATATTCTCATATTTTTTTTGCCTGTGAATATATAGTTATATGAAAATTTAATAAAGAAACTTTTTTTATTTAAAGATTTTAAAAAGTATTATTTATCATTTACTTCATTTTGATTATAAAATTGGATCTTTGTTACAAGAATTAGCAAAGTACTGAGGTAACAGCGATCGCCTGCCGACGATTAACTATAATTAGTTTGCAAAAGCTTTCAATTGACTCAAGTTAGAAAAAATCACAAGTTTGACGTTGCATATCCCCACTTTCCCCTAGACTAATGGCAGCAACCTTGTTCAAACTGGCTGAGGAAAGTGAACTTTGACTGAGACAAACAATTTAAACTCTACCCTCCAGAATGTCTCACGCAGGGAATTGCGGGATTTGGTGCGGACTCAGCTGCAAATGCTGTTAGAAGCAGGCGACTTGCAGGGAGCAAAAGCTATTCTCGTACCTGTGCAGCCGGCGGATATTGCCGAGGCAATTGAGGGTTTGCCAGAAGCGATGCACGCTTTGGCTTTTCGCTTGCTTTCTAAGGATGAAGCTATCGAAGTTTATGAGTATCTCGACTACACCGTTCAAGAACGGTTAATTGACGAACTTAAAAGTCAGGAAGTCCGTGATATTGTAGATCAAATGTCGTCAGATGACCGAGCGAGGTTATTTGATGAGTTACCCGCAAAAGTCGTTAATCGTCTCCTAGAACAACTAAGTCCATCAGAACGCCAAGCTACAGCCTTATTATTGGGTTATGAAGCTGACACTGCTGGGCGAATCATGACCCTAGAGTTAATTTCGCTCAAAGAAAACTTCACAGTATCTCAAGCCCTAGAGCGAATTCGCAACTTAGCTAATGCCAGTGAGATGATTTATTATCTTTATGCCACTGATGCAGAAAGGCGGCTAACGGGAATTGTATCGTTGCGGGAATTGGTGACATCCCAGCCAGAACAAATTATTGGCGAAATCATGACGCGTGATGTGGTGTTTGTCCACACCGATACAGACCAGGAAGAAGTCGCCAGATTAATCCAAAGATATGATTTTTTGGCTGTGCCTGTGGTAGATCGAGAACAGCGTCTAGTAGGTATTGTCACTGTAGATGATGTGATTGATATTCTGCAACAAGAAACCACCGAAGATATCTATGCCTTGGGTGGTGGTGTACAGTCTGGGGGCGACAATTATTTTCAGACAAATTTATTAGAAGTTGCTCGTAAGCGGGTTTTATGGTTGTTGGTTTTACTGATAACCAATACGGTCACAGGAACGATTATTAAGTCTCAAGAAGATATTTTAACAAAAGTCGTGACACTGACAGCATTTATCCCCTTACTTACTGGTACTGGTGGTAATGTAGGTGCCCAGTCTTCCACAGTTGTAATTCGCGGGATGAATACTGATGAGATTCGATCGCTTGGTTCATTACAGGTAATTGGACGGGAGGCGATCGCAGGTACTTTATTAGGAGTTATGTTAGGTTCGATCGCTACTATCTGGGCTTACTTTTTGCAGGGACGATTAGAAGTAGCGATCGCTGTGGGCACTAGTCTGGTAGCCATTTCTATATTAGCTTCTGTCTCTGGTTCAGCACTGCCATTTCTATTTCGTTTCCTACGTTTAGATCCAGCATTAATGTCAGCACCATTCATCACCACGGCGGTTGATGTACTTGGTGTTTTAATTTACTTCAATTTGGCACGGGTAATTTTAAAATTATGAAAACTATCATTACTCATTAGTCATTGGTCATTTGTTATTTGCAAAGGACAAAAGACTAATGACTAATGACTAAATTTTACAATTCTGATGCTGTATCTGGAGCAATGATTTCGCCAGTACCCAATTGCAATATCAAGTCTTGCTCAGTAATCAGTTCGCTAAGTTCCTTTACTTGCAAATTCATTTCTTCGCAAGCTTGTCTGAGTTCTCGCGCAAATTTGTTGAGATCTTCACCATAGCCACATTGATAAGCAGCAGTTTCAATACCTTGCTTTGCATTTGCTCTAGCACAATCTACTAGTTCTGTACCATGCAATGGTGTAGGAGATGCCATAGAGATAGTTATTTTTTGTTAAACGTTTGCTGGTAAGTATATTAGCAACCTTTAAACATCAAAATCATCTCCCTAATGGAGGAAAATTAGGGAATCTTTAAGAGTAATTATTTATTTTTCATTAGTCATTTGTCCTTTTTTCCAAAGTTATGATATTCCCAAATTCGCAAGATACTTTACATTTTGTACTTTGTGATTGACTAATCGCGAATGACAAATGACTAATGACTAATAACCAATAGCTAACTGTTTAATTTAGCCGTTGACAACATCTCCACCATTGATATGTAACACTTGACCAGACATATAAGAAGCGTCATCAGATGCTAAAAATACATAGCTAGGTGCAACTTCTTCTGGTTGTCCGGCTCGTTGCATTGGTACTTGCTTGCCAAAAGTTTCAACTTTCTCTTCGGGAAAAGTTGAGGGAATTAAAGGTGTCCAAATCGGGCCTGGTGCCACAGCATTAACACGAATTCCTTTTGACACTAAATTTTGTGATAAGGAACGAGTAAAGGCAACGATCGCACCTTTTGTTGAGGAATAATCTAGTAGTTGTGGATTACCTTTATAAGCTGTCACCGATGTGGTATTAATGATAGAACTGCCTTCATGTAAGTGCTTGAGTGCAGCTTTAGTCATGAAGAACATAGAGAATATATTAGTGCGAAATGTCCGCTCTAATTGCTCTTTAGTGATTTCCTCAATACTTTGTTTAGGATGTTGTTCAGCAGCGTTGTTGATGAGGATATCGAGTTTGCCAAACTCACCAATTGTTTGTTGTATAGCCTGCTGACAAAAGGTTTCATCGCCAATGTCACCTGCTATAGTTACTGCACGACGCCCTTGTTTTTCTACCAAATGTTTTGTCTCTTTGGCATCGTCGTGTTCGTTAAGATAAAGAATTGCCACATCTGCGCCTTCTTTAGCAAAAGCGATGGCTACAGCACGACCAATACCACTATCTGCACCCGTAATTAATGCTACTTTATTTTGTAGCTTACTACTACCCTGATATTGAGCATCATCAGCTTTGGGTTTTGGCGTCATTTCTGATTCCGCGCCTGGTGGTTGTTGTTGCTGTGGCGGTTGTAGTTTTTGCTCTTTCGATTTAGGCATAAGTCCGGTTTTGGTAATTGAATATTTACTCGGAATTGAGGATTGTATTAGTAATTATTCTTCTTCTTATCCCCATTCCCTATTTCCAAAAGTAAACCTTGGATCGAATATTCAATCCAAGGTTTATTTTTTGCTTTGGCTCCCACTTGCCATTTGCAATTTTAGGCTTTTACACCTCTAATGCTTACCAAACGTACTTATTAATAATAATTGTACGCGGTTTGCGTTATTTCTCCTCACACCTGACACAGTTTATTCATCTGACCACGAAAAACAAGTACAGAACTCTCATGTGATGAAGGATTTGTACTTTTCACCTGTATTTAAGTAAACTATGTATTTAGCAAGACTTTATCGCTCTCTAGAGATAAAGCAAGCTGAAGTTTGCTCAACCTTAAGACATAAAATCAATTCAAACGATAATACAGCCCATTTCATCTGAATGAGGTACATAAGGGCAGGCAGGATGTCCATCCCACAATATTTACTTGCAAAGTGGTGTAATTACCAAATTTATCTATAGGAATCCGATTTGATTCGGAGAAATCGTATGGTGCGCGTTCGCGAAGCGCAAGCGCGATAGGCAGGCAATAGGCAATAGTAAAAAAGACAGGTCAACGTGTACTGACTTTTTTCACACAATCAAATACTAGTACAGGTCGGCGTAAATAAACAACCTATTCAAAATCTCTGAAAACCTTACACTGTATTCATTCGGAATTTTTAATCCATGGCGGTACTAGTCTCCTATGACTATCTGTTGTTGTAATGTATGTCGATAAAATTCAATATAAATTGTTACCTGAACATTCATAAGTGCCAAAATACGCACTATAATGCTTGCTATTTTCGTTAATATTAATTTAAGCTGGTATTTCCGCAGAACCTTCTAGCATTTTTTGCCAAGTTTCTCTGGTTTGGTGAAACAAATTTCTCAAGCTACTCAAATTTGGAACAACAAAATTAATTAATATTAATTTTCTACAAAGCAGCGACTTGTCAAAGAAGTGACTTGGGATCTACCAGAACAGTAAAGTAGTTTTTGGATCGCCACAGGAAGAGATTATGGCAACACTAGATGTTTCTGAATTACAGCAGATTGAAAAGTTTCGCCATCTGCAATCAACTCTGCGCGATCGCTGGAAAACTATTGAGCTATTTGATAATAGTGAAGCTGATATTGTAGTTATTCCTTCTTTGAGTATTGACCAGCGCGAACTTCAAAAAATTGAAGGCTGCGAACATTATGAAGAAAGATTACTATTTTCCTTGATTCGGTTGCGGAATCCCCGTACTAGGCTGATTTATGTCACATCAGTACCATTACACCCTAGTATAATTGATTACTATCTACAACTTTTGCCAGGAATCCCCTTTTCTCATGCTCGCAATCGCTTGCTGCTACTTTCTACTTACGATTCCTCTCTTAAACCCCTCAGCCAAAAGATTTTAGAACGCCCCCGCTTACTAGAGCGAATTCGTCAAGCATTGAGGCTGGATAAATCATTTATGATCTGCTACAATTCCTCAGTTTTTGAAGGCGAATTATCTGTAAAATTGGGTGTACCATTGTATGCTGCTGCACCAGATTTACAAATTTGGGGGACAAAAAGTGGTAGCCGACAAATTTTTAGCGAAAGTGAAGTACCACATCCAGATGGTAGCGAAAAAGTTTGGCATCACAGCGATTTAGCAGAAGCCGCTAGTGAATTGTGGGAACGCCAACCGACATTACAAAAAATAGTAGTGAAACTCAACGAAGGTATTTCCGGAGAAGGAAATGCCCTAGTAGATTTAACACCGATTGAGAATGTCGCACCTGGTAAAAGTACTCATGCCCAAAGGGTAGCAGCAATTAGCGATCGCTTTTCAACAATGCGTTTTCAAGCAAAACAAGAAACTTGGCAAAATTTTTCGACAAGAATTCCGGAATTGGGGGCAATTGCGGAAGCATTTGTGGAAGGAGAAATTAAGCGTTCGCCCAGCGTTCAAGGACGAATTACCCCTGGTGGCGAAGTAGAAATCCTCTCCACCCACGACCAAATTCTCGGCGGCCCAGACGGTCAGATTTATCTTGGTTGTAGCTTTCCCGCTGATGAAAGGTATCGATTGCAACTACAGCAATTGGGATTGCAAGTTGGCAGAAAGCTAGCCGAGAAAGGTGCCCTAGAGCGATTTGGAGTAGATTTTATCGCAGTTGACAAGGGTAATGGAGAGTGGGATATTCAAGCGATCGAAATTAACCTGCGTAAAGGCGGCACAACTCATCCATTCATGACCTTGAAATTATTGACGAACGGTCGCTATGACCTTTCCACAGGCTTATTTTACAGCCAACAAGGTCGTCCAAAATACTACATTGCCACTGACAACCTACAAAAAGACCGCTATCGGGGATTATTACCTAATGATTTGATGGATATCATCGCTGACTACAGACTGCACTTCGACAGCGGCACTGAGACAGGCACAGTCTTTCATCTTATGGGTTGTCTTTCACAGTTTGGCAAGTTGGGATTAACCAGTATTGGTGATTCTCCCCAACAAGCACAAGATATTTATAACAAAGTCATCAAAGTTCTGGATGAAGAAACCCGCAGTCAAAATCAGGTCTTCTCTGCGTTTTCAGATTACTCCTTTCCCGTGGCTTGGAATGAGTACAGCTAAGCATAGAGACCGGGAGATTAAAGTAGGTACGGCAGCTGTAGCCATCGCCAAAAAGAGTGGTTCATGATACCGTAATTTTGTCGCCTTGCGAATAGACCTCTTGCAAAAATAGTTTTGCACTCTTGGGGGGAAAGGGAAAAGGTTAAAACGAAAGGATTGTTCTTAACCCTTTTCCCTGCTTCTGCCAGAAGTCTAATGATGGAAGAGGAAAAGAGGATAAGAGATGCCCCAAGTCGGCGCTGGCAAACTTCAGAGGAAAGACTTGTTGCAACCACTCTCTCCTTGTCCCCAATTCACCTTGTCTCCCCTTGTCTCTTTTTTCAAGAAAGGAGTTTGCTGGAATGTCCACAACACCGAGTACTCGATTGATTTTGTCAACTTTACTTCCTCATCTGAAAGTAGCAGCAGGCTACGCCCGTTTCATGCAGCCAAAAATTGCTGCACTTCCGGCTAAAGAAGAAGGAAAAAACTTTTTTGCGGCTGCACTTACTGATGCGGATGTAGCGATTCAAAATCTGGTGGAAGTAGTACTACTGGGGACTTTTCCAGAAATTCGCTTTTATGGGGAAGAGTATGAAAGTTCTAGAAACACGAAGTATTTTCGTGCTACTGAACTTGGGCTTGAAGATGATTATTTAGTCACACTCGACCCAATTGATGGCACGACATTTTACATGGATGGACATTCTAATTACCAAATTATTCTTAGTATTTTAAATGCGGATGATTTTGAGGCAGTGCTGGCAATTTCTCCTGCCCAAAATGTTTATTTTTATGCTTTGAGAGGCGAAGGAGCTTTTAAAGGAACGCTGGAAATGAATTTAGAAGCCTGCATTCCGTTAGAGATTACATCAGCCAAACCTGCTGTATTGTTAGGATGGGGAATGAATGCGATCGCACCTCTACTAAAAGATCGCTATCAAGTAATTGATATTGCCAACGATTATTCTAGTGATATTCAAATTCCCAATCTCAATGGGATTCTGACTGGTGATTTGAGTGGAGCAGTAATCAGAGCCGGTAAATTTATTGATGGTGCAGCCCTGGCTTTTTTGGCAAGAGAAGCCGGCTATCTTGTCACTACTCTCGATGGTTCAACTTTACCACCACTGGATACTTGTGAAAACTATAGCCTACCTGGATTGATCGTAGCTGCCTCAAAATCCGTTCATCAACATTTGCTGGAAGCAACGCAAAGCTTGTAGCAGGGAAGAGGGAAGAGGCAAGGGGCAAAAGGCAATTAATACTTTCCCCATTCCCCATTCCCCATTGCCTATTTATTCACTGAATTCAGTTAAAAATTCTTGAATACGGTTGACAAATTCTTCTACTTCTGAAATTAACTTAGTCGCACCTTTATGCTCCTGCTGGAGAGCTTGCTGTTCTAGTTTTTCAACAGCTAAGTACATAGCTGTGGCTCCAATGTTGCCACCGGCACCTTTAAGGTAATGAGCTTCTCGAACAATTTGTCCAAAATCATAAAGTGCGATCGCACTTTTCATAATCTCTAAACGGGGTTTAATATCTTGAACGAAGATTTGCAAGAGATTTAATTCAAATTGTGTGTCATTATCTGATACTTGATGCAGGTATTCCCAATTGATTGTTTGGTCAACTTGAGAGTTATTAGTGGGGGAAGCTGTTTGCTTACATTCAACCATCACCTGTTGTGAAAGGATTATATCTGCCCAATGTTCTAGGATAGCTGCCAATTTTTCTTTCAACACTGGCTTACTGAGATAATCGTCCATTCCAGCATTTAAACACTTTTGTTTGTCTTCTTTCATGGCATTAGCTGTCATCGCAATTACCACAGGACGACGATGACTAGCAAAAGCACTTTCTTGCCAACGATGAATTTCTTTTGTCGTTTCTAAACCATCAAGAATTGGCATGTGGCAATCCATTAAAACCAAATCATAAGGAATTTTTTCTAATAACTGTAAAACTTCTTTTCCATTAGCAACGACATCAGCTGTATAGCCCAAAGTTTGGAGTTGTTTTATGGTTACTTTTTGATTGACTAAATTATCTTCAGCTAGCAAAATTTTTAACTTTGATTTAGTAGATAAGTTAGGGGTTGGGGACTCGTAAATAGGGCAAGAATTAGCAATATTTGAAGTTTTTCTCCTTTGGAATTCTTCCCTAGCCCCTTGTTCTAGTTCCGTGTGAGTTTGTAAAATATTCATAATCATATCCAAAAGTCGGGACGCCTTAATGGGCTTGACTAAATAACCAGCAAATCCGATTTTCAAGGCTTGCTGTACTTGATTCCGTTGATTAGTTGAGATGACGATAATTAAAGGTATCTCAGCAATTGCAGAAGTGGCTTTAATTTGTTCTCCTAGTTTGATACCATCCGTTTCGGGCATTTGCAGATCAATTAAGGCAACATCATAGGGATTTCCCTGTTCACAAGCTTTCTCAATCGCTTTGAGTGCAGCAGCAGCACTGTTAGCTCGATCTATTTGCATTCCCCAACCAGTAGCTTGATGATGGATCATTTTGCAATTAGTAGAGTTATCATCGACTACTAAGGCACGGTGATTAATTAAAGATGGGCAGGATTTTAAAACAGGCTCAATTTGCTTGGCAAAAGGCACTTCAAACCAAAATTTAGATCCTTTGCCAATCTGACTTTCCACCCCAATTATTCCTCCCATTAAAGTTACCAGCTGTTTACAGATGGCTAAACCTAAACCAGTACCACCATACTTGCGAGTAGTAGAAGCATCGACTTGGGTAAATGGCATAAACAGTCTGGGCCGATCTTCAGGGCTAATACCAAGACCTGTGTCTGTAATGGCAAAGTAGATGCTAACTGTAGTGGAGGAAAGGGAACGTAATTGGGCTTCCACTACTACTTCGCCAACACTAGTAAATTTGATAGCGTTGCTAATTAAATTCATCAGAATTTGCCGCAACCTACCAGCATCTCCTTGGAGATGAATAGGGACGTTATGCTCAATCAAAGCGGCAATTTCTAATCCTTTATTATGGGCTGATGGAGCCAATAATTCCAATACTTCTTCAACACAAGTAGATAGATTAAAATTTAGAGTCTCCAGAGCCATCTCTCCAACTTCTAATTTGGAAAGATCTAAAATTTCGTTAATTAAAGTTAATAAAGCTTCTCCACTGATGCGAATCGTTTCAATAAAATCTCGCTGTTCTGGATCTAAAGGAGTATCTAAAGCTAAACTAGTCATTCCCAATACAGCATTCATGGGGGTACGAATTTCGTGACTCATATTCGCCAAAAAAGCACTTTTGGTCTGAGAAGCTAATTCAGCTTGGTAACGGGCAATTTCAATTTCTTGTCGTTGACGAGTTTCTGCTTCTAATAGTTGGGCTTGGGCTAAGGCTATACCTACTTGGTCGGCTATTTGCCGCAAAAGATGAGTTTCAAAGTTAGACCATTGATGAGAATAGTCACACTGATGAACTATGAGCAAACCGCGAAGTTCTTCTTTGACGAGAATTGGCACAACTAAATTGACTTTCACACCAAATTGTTGCATTAATTCCAGGTGTTTTTGTTCGAGTTCGAGGAGGTCTAAATTAGCTAGGCCCAAAACTCGTCCTTGACGGTACTGTTGTAAATAGTACTGTTGTAAGTATTCGGCTTGGAAGTAGGGAGCGGTGATGTTTTGCTCTTTAATTGCTGGTAAGCCAGAAACTACTGCTTCAATTACAGTGGTTGTAGACTCATCTGGGAGAAGCTGATAAATTAATACTCGGTCAGTCTGGAGGATTTTTTGGACTTCTTTAACAGTAATTTCCAGAATTTCTTCGATTTGCAAAGACTGGCGAATTTTCAGGGTGATTTCAGTAAAAAGTTGCGATCGCAAGTTTTGACGTTGTAGTTCTTCTTCAGCCTGTTTGCGCTGGATAAATTGCCCCACTTGCTCACCAATAAAATTCATCGTTTTTGCTAAGTCTTCGTCTGGTTGCTGAATTTGACGGTTAAAGCAGGTAATGACGCCAAGAATTTTGCTATCAGTACGGAGTGGAAAACCAAAAGCAGCATGTAGTCCTACTTGAGCCGCGATTTTGAAGTTAGGGAAATTCAGATCTTTAACGACATCAGCAATCCAAACAGGCTCGGAACTCGCCCAAATACGGCCAGGTAGTCCGACTCCTGGAGCAAAAGTTGTTTCCCGCTTCCAGGCTATAAAGTCTTGTAGCTCAAGGGATGGTTTGTGCCAAATATCAAAAAAACGCAGCACATTTGCTTGCTGATCTACCATCCAGATTTCGCCCAAATCCCATCCTAAACTTTCACAGATTCCTTGAAGAATTTGCGGCATTGCTTCGTTGATTGTAGTCGAATTTGCTAAAACATGGGTTGCAGCGTATTGTGCAGTCAGATGTTGTTGAGTTCGTTTGCGCTCGGTAATATCAATACCTGTACCAACAACGTATTCTACAGAACCGTCATAGTTTTTTAAGATAGTATTCGACCAGGCAATTAGTCTGCGACTGCCATCTTTCATTACCCAATAATTTTCGTGTTCCTGGAAACTCTTACCAGCTCCCAATTGTTCAAAAACTGCTTTGACTGACTCCACTTCTTCGGGGAGTAGAAACAAGTTCCAGAAATACCTACCTCTTACCTCGTCAAAGGAATAACCTGTTATTTGCTCACAAGCTTGATTAAAACGAACGATTTGCCCTTGGGAGTTGGCAACTACTACTAAAGCGCTAGCTGTATCAAGGACTGCTGTGATAAAGTTGCGTTCTTGGTTTAAGATTTCTTCTGTGCGTTTGCGTTCACTAACCTCACGATAGATTAAATAGTAGACTACAGCCAGCACGAAAAAACTGAGACAAATGGCGATCGCAATTGTCACAGTGGTTTGCCGAGTCCAAGCTTTTGTTGCTCGTGATAATTGCTGACGCCGCCCTTTTTCTTGGTTCTCTATCTCATGAATCGCTTTATGGATATCATTCATGAGATTTTGACCATCATTTGTTACTAATCCCTGCAACGCCGCCTCTAATCCCTGATTCTGGCGCAAGTTGATAGTTTCTTTTAATTGAGTAAGTTTAGCTGCAATTAGAGATTCAAGTATTACGATCTGCTTTTGTTCCTTTGGTTGATCTGCGGTTAAATTCTTCAGTTTTGTAATTTCGCCATCGACGTTAGTAAGTGCTACTTGATACGCTTTTAAATAAACTTCTTTTTCAGTCAAAATGTAACCACGTTGTCCAGTCTCAGCATCTTTTGTATCCGACAGCAGTTTTTCTAAGCTGTTGATTTTTTTATTAATATTTTTTATGATGTTGCGGTTATTAGTAGATACCTTTGTATTTTGATAAGAAACTGCGCCAATCACAACTAAAATTACCGATGCCAAAACAAAGCCCGCCGCAATTCTTTTGAAAAATTGCTTGTGTAGTTTCTTTGGTTGTTTACCTTTATTACTCACAAGCACTAGACTCGCTAAATTACGACGCAATTCCAGTTGTTTGATTACTTGGCGGCCCAAAGTTCGTAATGCTTCTATCTGATCTGAAGTAAGTTTCCGTGGTACGTAGTCAATCACACAGAGTGTTCCTAGTGCGTATCCCTCAGCATTAGTTAGGGGTACACCAGCATAAAACCGAATTTTTGGGTTAGAAGTGACCAGTGGATTTGCGGCGAACCGTTCATCATTTGTGGCATCAGGCACAACAAGAACATCAGGTTGTAGAATCGCATGGGCACAAAACGCTTGGTCTCGATGTGTTTCCGAGATATGCAAACCCACCTTGGCTTTGAACCACTGGCGGTTTGTATCGATTAAGCTAATTAAGGCAATTGGAGTCTGACAAATATACGAGGCTAAATGAGTGAGATCGTCAAAGGCAGCTTCAGGTAGCGTATCGAGGATTTTATACTGCAAAAGCGTCTCGATTCTCTGTGCTTCGTTATCAGGTAATGGTGCTTTCATCCTTAAGCCTTATCTAGGGGGGATTGGGCATTTCGCATTGGGCATTAGGTACAAGAGGCGGAAGGGCGGAGGGGCAAAGGAGCAGGGGGCAAGGGGCAAACAGGAGGTGTGGGAGGTGTGGGAGGATTGGGAAGAAATCTTTCCCCCCACACTCCCCACACTCCCCCATCCCCCCACACTCCCCACACTCCCCATCTCCTCTGCCCCCCATCCTCTTCACCATGCCCAATTCGATCAATAAACTTACTTTAATTAATGACAATACTTGAGTTAAAACCGTTAGCGTAATTTCACTGAGTTCAACCTTAGAGAAAAGTTGGTCAAATGATTAAGTCGCTGTTGTATTTTTTATGGGCTGGTTTATTTGAAATCACTGGTGGCTACTTAATTTGGTTATGGTTGCGTGAAGCTAAGCCTTTGTGGTGGGGGATATTGGGCGGAATTGCTTTAGCTATCTATGGGGTTATTGCAACTTTGCAGCCAGCAAATTTTGGTAGAGTGTATGCGGCTTATGGCGGCGTGTTTATTGCAATGGCAATGCTTTGGGGTTGGAAGATAGACGGGGTAACTCCAGACCGCTACGACCTAATTGGAGCTTGTTTGGCTTTGGTAGCTGTATTAATTATTATGTTTGTGCCCCGTACTTAAGTAATATTACTAAATTATTGCTCACTAGAAAAGGATAAGGGGATAAAGGGAGAACTTGCAACAAGTGTTTCTCTTCTCCTCTTCCTTCACCCATAATTTTTATGATGATTCATTTTTAAAAGATAATAACCCAGGCAAAATTGCAAAGATTTTTTAGTAACTACCCACTTGCAAGCAACTATACGGCTATGTCATGGAAAAATCGAATCATGCTGTATTTGTGCAAATTCTAGGACAAAACTGGACAAACTTTTCCAGGCTTCCAAATTCTTGAAATTACGATTTAAATCTCATAAACTCACCTCAATGATTATACTTTTGTTAATATTTCAAAAAAAGCAAAGTAGAGTAGCTTGCAAGACAAAAAATCGTATCAAACCGTACTGAAAATATATTAATCTAATACAAATTTGTTGGTGCTTAGGGACAAAATAGTGTTGAAGAAAGTTGTCATGATTGGGGCTATGACCCTGGTAATTTTGGCACAACCGTTGATGGGCAATGCTTTTGCCCAAACATCAGCGGGCAGTCCACCTGCGGCCGATACTGGAGATACAGCATTTATGCTGATTTCGGCAGCACTAGTGCTGCTAATGACACCAGGATTGGCATTCTTTTATGGTGGATTTGTACGATCGCGCAATGTCCTAAATACATTGATGATGAGCTTTATGCTAATGGCGATCGTGGGAGTTACCTGGATTCTCTGGGGTTATAGTCTTGCCTTTGCGCCAGGTTTGCCGTTCATCGGTGGATTGCAGTGGTTGGGTTTGAATGGTGTCGGTTTAGAGACAACCGATTATCTCAAAGGCTCAAATCCTGCGGAATTAGTTTCTTATGCAGCGACGATTCCCCACCAGGCATTCATGATTTATCAAGCCATGTTTGCCATTATCACCCCAGCCTTAATTTCTGGGGCGATCGCTGAACGGATGAGTTTCCGCGCCTATTCATTGTTTGTGTTACTGTGGTCAACCTTTATTTACGCTCCCCTGGCACACATGGTCTGGGCCAAAGGTGGATTTTTAGGTTTGGCTGGTGGTTTGGGTGCCCTGGACTTTGCAGGTGGTACAGTAGTTCACATTAGTTCCGGCGTTTCTGCTTTAGTAGCAGCGATCGTCCTTGGGCCTCGGAAAACCCATCCTGACCGCCTTAGCCCGCCACATAACGTTCCGTTCATTTTACTGGGTGCTGGCTTGCTGTGGTTTGGCTGGTTCGGCTTCAACGCTGGAAGTGCCCTATCCGTTGGTAGCGGAACTTCAGGTGCCTTAATCACAAATCTGGCAACAACAGCCTTTGTTGCTACTAATACAGCTGCGGCGGCGGCAGCTTTAATGTGGCTAATTTTGGAATCATTTTTACGTGGTAAACCAACTGCCGTGGGAGCCGCTACAGGAGCCGTTGCTGGTTTGGTGGGTATCACTCCTGCTGCGGGATTTGTTACACCGCTATCAGCGATTTTAATTGGTTTCATCACCGCCTTTGTTTGCTTCTATGCCATTAGTTTCAAACACAAGCTACAAGTTGATGATGCCCTAGATACCTATCCCGTGCATGGCGTTGGTGGTACTGTGGGGGCGATTTTAACAGCAATCTTTGCTACCACTCAAGTCAACGGAGGCGGTAAAGACGGAGTGCTACGCGGTAATTTTGGTGAATTGGGAGTCGAACTAGTAGCAATTGTCGTTGCCTATGTAATAGCAGCAGCTGGTACCTGGATTATTCTCAAAATTATCGATGCTACAGTCGGGCTGCGAGTCAAAGAGGAAGCAGAATTGCAAGGTTTGGATATCAACGAACACGGCGAAGAAGGTTATAATTCCGAGTTTGGTGGCGATCGCCCCATTCAGTAATGAGTGGGGAGTGGGGAGACGCGGGGACGCGGGGACGCGGAGAATAACTAAATGCCTGACGCTCAATGCCCAATGCCCCATTCCCTATTTTCATAGAGTGTGATTTTTGAGTGCTAGCGTTAAAATCTGATTCAAAATAATTGGTAAATTTCGCTAGTCGTGTCTACTTCTGCAAAAACCTTTCCCATCTGGGCATTTTTCTCGCTGTTAACCAACGGCGTACTATTGTTGGCGGTCATTCTGCTAATTTGGCAACAGCAGAAATTGACCGCTTTTTTTGGGGGAATCATAACATCCCCAGAGCAAATTAACGTGAACAACTCAGGTCCAGTTGCTATACCTGCTATACCTGATTTAGGTCGCCGCCACCAACTAAGTTACCAACAGTGGGTAGATATCCTCAAACAAGAAGCTAAGGTAGCTGCTGACAGGCGTCCTGTGCACTTAACCATACTGGCGGGAGATTCTCTAAGTTTGTGGTTTCCGACTGAGTTATTACCCGGAGGTAAAAATTGGCTCAATCAAGGAATTTCCGGCGAAACCAGCAAGGGTCTTTTGAAAAGATTGAATATATTTGACCGCACCCAGCCAGAGGTGATTTTTGTGATGATTGGGATTAATGACCTAATTCGGGGGATCGACGACAAGGTGATTTTAGATAATCACCAGCAAATTATGAGTTACCTGCGAAGAGTGCATCCTACAGCCGAAATTGTTGTGCAGTCAATTTTGCCGCATGGTGGAGAAGAAGCAACTTGGCAAGGACGAGATAAACTTCTGGCTATTACCAATAATCGTATTCGCCGATTAAATGAGCAGCTGCAAAGCATATCTGCAAAAAAAGGTGTAAAATTTCTCAATTTATATCCCCTATTTACCAACACTCAAGGTAATCTCCGTCAAGAATTTACTACTGATGGCTTACACTTAAATCGTGAAGGCTATATAGTTTGGCGTTCTGCATTGCAGATTTATAGCGATATCGAATTAAAACCTGAAATTCAACGTGTTTCAGGCAGGGATAAGAAGTAATATCTTTGAATACAAGTCTGTATAAATCGCGTCTGGGCGCGAGAGAATAAAAAATAGTGGTTTAAGTAGACAAATCTCATGGATACAAAAGCTTTTAAGCGGACGCTCCAACACTCCGAAAATTACAATCGCAAGGGGTTTGGTCACCAAGCAGAAGTTACCAGCCAGTTGCAATCTGAGTATCAAAGTAACTTGATTCAGGAAATTCGCGATCGCAATTACACCCTGCAACGAGGTAACGTCACCATCCGACTAGCACAAGCCTTTGGCTTTTGTTGGGGTGTCGAACGTGCTGTGGCTATGGCCTATGAAACCCGTCAACACTTCCCCACAGAAAGCATCTGGATTACTAACGAGATTATTCACAACCCTTCTGTCAATCAGCGGATGCAGGAGATGGAAGTAAAATTTATCCCAGTAGAAGCAAACCAAAAAGACTTTTCTATTGTTGATACTGGTGATGTTGTCATCTTGCCTGCTTTTGGCGCTAGCGTTCAAGAAATGCAGATACTTCACGAGAAAGGCTGCAAAATTGTCGATACAACTTGTCCTTGGGTATCTAAAGTTTGGAATACAGTAGAAAAGCACAAAAAAGTTGATTATACTTCAATTATTCATGGTAAATATAAACACGAAGAAACAGTTGCAACGAGTTCCTTCGCTGGCAAGTATTTAATTGTCTTGAATTTGTCAGAAGCAGAATATGTTTCTAACTATATTATTAACGGTGGAAACCGTGAAGAATTTTTGAAAAAATTTGCCAAAGCTTGTTCGCCAGGATTTGACCCCGATCGCGATTTAGAAAGAGTTGGTATTGCCAACCAAACTACCATGCTTAAAGGCGAAACTGAGCAAATAGGCAAGCTTTTTGAGCGTACTATGTTGCAAAAGTATGGCCCTACCGAATTAAATCAGCATTTCCAAAGCTTCAACACTATTTGTGACGCTACCCAAGAACGGCAGGATGCAATGCTGGAGTTAGTGGAAGATAATTTAGATTTAATGGTAGTAATTGGTGGGTTTAATTCCTCAAATACTACGCAATTGCAACAAATTGCTTTTGAGAGAGGAATTCCTTCTTATCACATTGATAGTGTCGAACGTATTCAATCAATAAATTCGATTGAACATCGGCAATTAAATGGACAATTAATTATTACAGAAAACTGGCTGCCAGATGGAGAAATTGTTGTCGGAATTACTTCCGGTGCATCCACGCCAGATAAAGTAGTAGAAGATATAATTGAAAGAATTTTCGCTTTGAAATCAACAGCAACACTAGTGTAAAAGGAACTGGACAATCGGGAACGGGGTGCTGAGTTAAGAGTTAGGAGTTAGGAGTTAAAAGTTATTCTCCCCATCTCCCTCATCTTTCCCAGTCCCTAATCCCCAGTCCTCAATCCCTTTTTCGGAGGCACTTTTTGAGCTAGAAGGGTGCTCCTCCTGTATCTTAAAAGTAGTAAGATTAAAATCAAAATATATGGATAGTAGAGAATTAGCCCAATATATCGAAGCAACGAATAGCATCAGTAAACCTTGGCTATTGGTTCAACTGCGCCTCAAAAAACTGCAAGAGCGTCGAGCTACGCTGACAGACGATGTTTATAGCAAAGAATTAGAAGATATTTACCAAGACTTGATGAATTTGGGGGAATGGTGGCGCGGCATTGAAGATGAGGTATTTTAAAGTTAGGAGAGACGCGATTAATCCCGTCTGTACAGGAGTTTTTGTAATTTCTGATTTCTAACTGAAATTAATAAGGGTGTAGTAGGGAATGGATTATCGGGATGCAGGAGTTGATGTTGAGGCTGGTCGAGGCTTTGTAAATCAAATTCGTAACTTGGTGCACAGTACTTTCAGACCGGAAGTAATTGGTGGATTAGGTGGCTTCGGTGGCTGCTTTCAACTACCAAGCGGTTTTAAAGAACCAGTTTTGGTTTCTGGGACAGATGGTGTTGGTACAAAGCTGAAAATCGCTCACATGCTCAACCGCCATGATACTGTTGGCATCGATTTGGTGGCGATGTGTGTTAATGATGTGTTGACATCTGGTGCAGAACCGCTGTTTTTTTTAGATTATGTAGCAACTGGAAAGTTGGACAAAGAGCAATTAACTGATGTGGTTGCGGGTATCACTTCTGGATGTAAGCAAGCTGGTTGCGCTTTATTGGGAGGAGAAACGGCAGAAATGCCAGGTTTCTACCAGGTGGGTGAGTATGATTTGGCTGGGTTTTGTGTGGGAATTGTCGAAAAAAGTCAGATGTTGGACGGTTCTCTAGTAAAAGTAGGAGATGTAGCGATCGCCCTCCCCAGCACTGGCGTACACAGTAATGGTTTTAGTTTAGTACGAAAGATTGTTAGCGATGGCAACTTTGCTTGGAGCGATACTCCAGAATTGTTAGGTGGCGAAACTATCGGCGAAACTTTCCTTAAACCCACGCGCATTTATGTCAAATCGGTTTTAGCAGCACTAAAAGCAGGTTTGTCAATTCATGGTATGGCTCACATCACAGGTGGCGGTTTGCCAGAAAATTTGCCTAGATGTTTGGGAAAAGGTCAAGCGATTAAAATTGACAACAGTAGTTGGAATATTCCCCCTGTTTTTCAGTGGCTAGCTGAAGCAGGAGAAGTTAGTCCCCAAGCTATGTACAATACATTCAACATGGGAATTGGATTTGTATTGCTGGTGTCACCTCATGAAGTTGAGCAGACAATTAACCATTTTCAGTCACATGAAATTCCAGCTTTGGCCATCGGTGAAGTCATTACCGGTTCAGGAGACTTAGTGGGATTACCATTGTAATAGGTATTTTTTATACATAATATAAAGCTTGCTTTTAGCTTAGTAGAGTAACTTTCTCTGCTAAAGATTGACTGTATAAGTTACTTAGTACAGCTTGTATGGGCATATGATTAAATTTAATATGCAATATTTATTACTACTTAATTTTCGAGGTAATTCAAATCATCCATGACTACTGCCGTTGAGATTTGCTAACGTAGTCTTAACATATCGAAAAATTTGCTAATAAAGCTGAGAAATTAGCTGTCAACACTAATTTACAGTCCTGAGTATTTCTCATCTGTAGGTGTGGCGTTTTAGTGTGTTAGGAATATATATTTTTGTTTAGAGGGGGTTATGGTTATAAATTTGGCCCGCACTACTGCTTCAGTGGAACTGTTAAAGCAGGTATTCCAGAACGTTGATGCACATAGTTGTCCCCGGCTGTTCAACTTTCATATGCACACTGTCCATTCCGATGGGAGGTTGCAACCGAGTGGATTGATGGAACAGGCGATCGCTATTGGGCTAAAAGGGTTAGCGATTACCGATCATCATGGTATTGGCGGCTATCAAGCAGCACAAGCTTGGTTAGAGGATTGGAAGTGGAATAATCCTGGTGCAAGCACTCCTATATTGTGGAGTGGTGTGGAAATCAATGCCAACCTTTTAGACATAGAAGTTCACATTTTGGGTTACGCTTTCGAGCTAGAACATCCCAGTATCAAACCCTATTTGCAAAGAAGAGCAACTACAGGTAAAGAATATCAAGCAAGTAATGTGATTGCTGCTATTCATGAAGCTGGGGGATTGGCAGTTTTAGCTCATCCTGCGCGTTACAAGCGATCGCATTTTGATTTAATTCCAGCTGCGGCCGAAAAGGGTATCGATGGCGTGGAAGCTTTCTATGCCTACAATAATCCCAATCCCTGGAAACCCAGCCCTTTGGAATCAGAGCAAGTGCAAAAGTTGGCTGATGAATATCTTCTTTTCAATACCTGTGGTACTGATACTCATGGATTGAATTTGCTACAACGTTTGTAGGGATGAACTCATGCTTGGAAACTACCCACACTGAACTGACGGTAAAGTGTGGGCTTTCAACTTTAGTGAGGAATGCCACATCTCGGACTATAATAGCGCACTCAGTACATTGCTCGTAAAGGTGCTGAAGATTATTAAGACTGAAAAATTCTTTTAAACCTCTAATCAACTTGAGAAATTAGCCTCACTTTTGCTCTGTTTCATCCTTGCTCATTAAAGTGAGAATTTCCATAGTAGGTTGTGCATCTTGCCATCTGACAAACAAATGATCGTGATAATAGGCGGCAACCAAATTACAACTTATACCAGCTATTGCTAACTTGTGAGAGATAGCCGCTGTCAAACCGACTGCCTCTAGTGACGAATGAATAGTCAATATAATCCATGCTGCTACGAAGGAATAAGGAATCGAAAGCCTATCCGCTTCCTGTTTTGTAATAATTAATGTCGTACCTTCTACTTCTCGAAATACGCAAACTGGTTCTATATCTGTTGGAACTCGATCTATAGGCACAGTGCAAAACACATATTCACCAGCTTGTAATTGAGGTTTCATCCCTTTTATCAAAGTTGACAGTTCTGTCTCTCCACTCATTTTTGTAAGCCTAATTCCTGAAAAGATTGACCTGACTATAGGACTCATATTTGATTTTTGAAAAAAACTCACTACACTTAATCTTCTAGAATCCTCTTGCCTATTGCCTATTTATTGTCTACCTATCGCGCTTGCACTGCGCTTCTCTACGAGACGCTTCTCTAGGAGAGGCTTTGCCAACGCGAACGCGCACCACACAATTAATTTTAGGAATCAAGCCGGATTCCTATATAACTGAGTAAGTAATACATAATGAAGTGTTATACTATTACTGTAATCGTAAAGCGTAATGATAAAACTCTTCATCCTTGATATATCCTTGCGATTTATAAAGTTTTTGAGCATTTATATTAGAAATATGAGTAGCTAATATTACTCGAACCGCTCCACTAACTTTTGCATATTCTTGTGCAGCATTCATCAATAATGTTGCAACTCTCTTCTGGCGATGCGACTCTTTCACATACAAATCGTTCAATATCCAGACTCGCTTCATGGACACTGAAGAAAAGCTGGGATAAAGCTGAGTAAACCCAATTATTTCTCCATTATCATTAGCTGCAAACACTACTGAATCATTATTCTTAAAACGCTCTTGGATAAATTCTTTGGCAGCTTCAATATCTGATGTCTGATTATAAAAAACGCGGTATCTATCAAACAGTATCGATAGACTTTCAAGATGATTGATATTAGCTAAAAAAACTTCCATATGGCTTTCTCTCCCCTGCCCGTGTGCGAATTTTCATTGAATCTGAATTCAGATTAGCTCAAAGAGCGTTCTTAAACCGATTCATTCGCAGGGGGTGGTGTAATGCCAGTGCGGCGCGTCGCTTTTCAAGACAATATGTTCTTGCTTCAATTCCTATTTTTAAGTATGATGTGCTACTCAGTATGGTCTAAACGCCCCTTAAAGCTAACAGGACTACTGAAAAAGAGTGCTAGCCTTGGCTCAACTGTATTAGGGATGTAGGGGTGAAGAGGTTTTTATGCCCTGTTTGCTTCCCAAATCAGGGCTTGCGTTTGCACATTGTTTGTGAAATACTACTTTTAAAATACGGTAAATCGGTAAAGATTAAGTATTTTATTGGATTTACCATAAAAGATCCCTACCTCAAAGCGATTGAAAGCTAATCTCAAACGATGACAAACAGAGAAATTCGCACTAGTCAGGTTAAAGTCCCCAACGGTGATTTACAAATTGACGCTTACTTAGCGGAACCGATACAAAAAGGAACTTTCCCAGCGGTGATTGTGATTCAGGAAATCTTTGGGGTAAACATACACATTCGGGAAGTCGCCGAAAAATTTGCCAAACAGGGGTATGTAGCGATCGCTCCGACTTTGTTTCAACGCACTGCTCCCGGTTTCGAGGCTGGATACAATCCTGAAGATATTCAACAAGGGAGACAATATAAGGAGCAAACTAAAGCAGACGAAATATTGAGTGATATTCAGGCAGCGATCGCTTATTTGAGAACTCTACCAAATGTGCAAGCAGATGCGATTGGTTCCATTGGTTTCTGCTTTGGTGGTCACGTCGTTTACTTAGCTGCCACATTACCAGATATTAAAGTTACAGCTTCTTTTTATGGTGGTGGGATTACAAACTCAACTCCCGGCGGTGGAGAACCAACCATCACACGTACTCCCGATATAAAAAATCCCATCTATGCATTCTTTGGTCTGGAAGATCAAGGAATTCCCTTAGAACACACACAAGAGATTGAAGCTGAATTAAAGAAATATCAGATTCCCCATGCAATCTTCCGCTACGAGGGAGCAGGACATGGCTTTTTCTGCAACCATCGCGCTAGCTATAATCCCGAAGCTGCTGCTGATGCTTGGAAAAACGTTGTAGAACTGTTCCAAAAGAATCTTCAGCTGCAAACTGTCTAAATCTTTGTGTTAGTAGAGCGGCACAGATGTGCATACGTGTCAACTTCAGATCAAACACTCAATCTCCCGTCGTTTTATATCCCCCAACCCTCTTAAAAAGGGGCATTCGATTCTAGTTCCCCCTTTTTAAGAGGGGTTAGGGAGATCGAAAATCTAGGTAGTAGATGGAAGAATTTTGAAATGCTTATCAGACTTCGCTTTTACGTTAAGTTGACACCAATAACAGCTGTGCGCCCATACAAATGAACATACCAAATAAAAATCAAGCACTACATCATGATTACCGCCTTCAAAAAGCCACGAGTTAAAATTTTTCAACAGCTTTCATTATTAGTATTACCTGGATTATTAACAATCTCAGCAACCTTAGTTAGTTGCTCAGTCGAAACCCCAAAAGCAGAAAATAAGACTACTGGTTTTCAAACTAAAATTGTTCGCATGGGATATCAAAGTTCTGGGGATATTGTCAGACTCAGAGGACTGCTTGAAAAGCGTCTACAACCTTTAGGTGTTTCCGTTGAATGGGCGCAATTTGCGGCTGGTCCACAACTGATGGAGGCGATGAATGTGGGTAGAGTTGATATTGGTTCTGTAGGCGAAACTCCCCCAATATTTGCTCAAGCTGCTGGTACATCTTTAGTTTATGTTGCTAGTAACCAACCCAGCACTGGGAAAGGAAGTGGCATTGTAGTTCAAAATAATTCACCGATTCGGACTTTAGCTGACCTCAAAGGGAAAAAAATAGTTTTTCAAAAAGGTTCTGCTTCCCATTATTTATTAATAAAAGCCTTAGAAGAAGGCGGTTTGAAATATAGCGATATTCAAGCCTTGAGTCTACCTCCCTCGGAAGCTCGTGATGCCTTTATTCAAGGAAAAATTGACGCCTGGGTAACTTGGGACCCTTATTTAGCAGTGGCAGAAAAAAAGGTAAATGCCCGTGTTTTGAGAGATGCTAGCGGCATTTCTACTCAAGGAGGATATTATATGTCGGCGCGAAAATTTGCTACTGAAAATCCCAAATTAGTACGATTAATCCTTGAGGAGATAGATAACACAGGTCAATGGGCTGACAAAAATCGAGCGGAAGCTGTAAAACTTATTGCTCCTCATCTGAAAATAGATCGAGATATTTTAACAACAATGGTTGGAAGGCGAAATTACGGTTTAAGACCAATTACTCCACAAATCATGGAGAATCAACAGAAGATTGCTGATTTATTTGCTAAGGAAAAAATAATTCCTAAACCTATAAATATTCAGGAAGCGATGTTGAGTACTGAACAATATGCAGCTATCACACCAGAAACTATTAGTCAAAGCACCATTAGATAGTATAGGGACTTGGGATTGGGTATTGGAAACTGGGAAAGAAATATTTCCAAAAATTGGTGTTTATTTTGATTTTTGGGTTGATGCGATTTAAATTTGGAACAGAGTGATTATGGAAGTTTTTTGGTATTTGCCTACACAGGGAGATGAGCGTTATTTAGGCACTACAATTGGCAGGCGTCCAGCAACTTATTCTTATATGCAGCAAATCGCCCAAGCTGTTGATAAATTGGGTTATGGTGGCATGTTAATTGGTACTGGACAAAAACAGGATACATGGATTGTAGCTAGTTCTCTGATTTCAGTTACCGAACGTTTGCGATTTCTTGTAGCTTTTCGTCCGGCAATTATGTCGCCTTCTTTAGCAGTGAGGATGGCTGCTACTTTTGACCAGATTTCTAATGGTCGAATTATTCTAAATGTGGTGACTGGTGGCGATACAAAAGAACTAGCTAAAGATGGAATTTTTCTAGCTCATGACCAGCGTTATGAACTGACTGATGAGTTTTTAACAATTTGGCGATCGCTCATGCAAGGTGAAGAAGTAACTTTCAATGGTCGTCATCTGAAAGTTGAAGGTGCAAAACTGCAATTTCCTCCCGTACAAAAGCCTTATCCGACTTTATATTTTGGTGGTTCTTCTGATGCTGCTCTCCAAGTTGCTGCTAAACATATTGATGTGTATTTAAGTTGGGGTGAACCACCAGAGCAAGTTGCCCAAAAGATTGCCAAGGTACGGCGATTAGCAGCAGAACAAGGTCGAACGGTACGTTTTGGAATTCGGATGCACGTTATAGTCCGGGAAACTACGCAACAAGCTTGGGATGCAGCTAACGAATTGATTCAGTATGTGGATGATGAAGCGATCGCTGCTGCATATCGGCGGTTTGCTCAATCGGAATCAGAAGGACAACGCCGCATGGCACAACTGCATAATGGCGATCGCCAAAACTTAGAAATTAGCCCGAATTTATGGGCAGGTGTTGGCTTAGTGCGTGGAGGTGCTGGAACTGCGTTGGTAGGAGATGCAGATACAGTTGCAGCGCGAATGCTGGAATATACTGATTTAGGCATTGATACCTTTGTTTTTTCCGGCTATCCCCATCTGGAAGAAGCCTATCGAGTTGCAGAATTACTATTTCCCCGCTTACCAATGCAAACGCCAGCGAGCGCATTACCGCAACAAGTTGCAAGTACATTTAGTGAATTCGTTACCAAAACAGATTTACTCAAACCACAGCCTGTGTAAACTAGATTGGTAGGTTGGATTTAGGAATGTAGCAAGATACCGTAGGGTAACCTAACATTTATGTTGCTTTGTTGGCTTATCCTACGGGAATGCTAGAGAGCGATCGCCTAACTTCTGATAAACCCAAGTTTGCAGCAAAAAGGCTCAAGCATTCTTGCCTGAGCCATAATTAAATTCAATTTAAAGATTAGCTCCAAGAGCTAAATCTTTAAATTATTTAGTAACGATTGCGGAAGTTATTGTTTCCCCGGTTACCACCAAAGGAACCTCTGTCTTCTTTGGGCTTAGCCTTATTTACTTTAAGGTCACGTCCCATCCACTCAGCACCATCAAGAGCATCAATGGCAGCTGTTTCTTCAGCATCTGTGCCCATTTCTACAAAACCAAAGCCACGCACACGACCTGTTTCACGGTCGGTAGGTAGCTGAACCCGTTTTACAGCACCATATTCTGCAAACACGGCATTTAAACTTTCTTCTGTAACTTCATAAGAAAGATTGCCTACATAAATTGACATAAATTGTCTCCAAAATCATAGAGGTGTAGAGATTTAGATTTCGGAGAAAAGTCTGTGAATACCAAAAGAAAGAAGCCTGTCAATAATAAAAACAAACGAGGTCGTCCGAATTAACTCTCACCTCTCATTGTGACATAGGAGGCAAATATTGAGGGATACTTTATAAAAGTGTTACGAAAAGTAATCTAAGCAATTTATAGCTCAGTAAGTAGAAATAATTAAACGTCAAATGATTCATTGTTGCCGTCTTGGTTTGTTATGGCAACCTAGATTTACTAAAACAATCTACAGGACTTACGCACAGCTAACGGAAAATCGAACCGCAGAGGACGCAGAGGGCACGGAGAAATAAGAGTTTCAGAGAGTTCTTGCGTAAGTCCTAAATCTATTAGGACTACTACATTTATTGCGTGAAAAAATTCCGTACATCTTGAAAAAGCTAATTCCCTATTCCCTACTCCCCACCTACGCAAATAATTTCAAAAATTAAAGCGGATTACTATATTATATTGAGCAATTCACTCAAGCTGGATATCTGAGCATCCGGAATACAGATATCTTGTGAGAGAGTTTTTCTGGAACGATTGATTCAAATACCTCTGATACCGGTTTTCTGCGCTCCTTTGATATCTCGACTGAGATTATCACCTACCATGACATCTCATCATCAAAGTTAAGGCTTAATTTCTGATGGCGTTAAGGCAGTTTCTCAGGTTTAATATTGATTAAAAATCCTCAAGGCTTAACTTCTGAAGGAGTCACAGCAGCATATTGTTCAGAAGAAAGTGTTGCTTGTCTAACATCAATCTTCTTAGTGATAAATTTTTGTTCATAGAACAAGTCAGCAATCTTCTGCTGTCCCGACAAAATTTCTTCACTCAGCGGTCTTAATGTGTAACGCCTGCGCTTTGATACTAGTTCTAGTGTGGGAACATCAATTTTTGCTTCCGGCGAAATCAGTTTGGCTACTTCCTGTGGGTTGGCTTCAGCCCATTCGCCGATGTTGTTAACTTCTTCCAAAATAATTTTCACTACCTCAGGATTATCTTTAACGAAATTACGCGAACCTAACCAGTAACCTCCTTGGGTCGTAATTCCCTTACCATCCCGGATGATACGAACTCTATTAGTTTTCTCAAATAGAGCGAGGTGGGGGTCGCCAACTACAGCTGCTTCAACGCTCTTACGTTCAAATGCTGCACGAGTTTCTAATGGTGTCAGGTTGATGTGTTTAATATCGCTAAGTTTTAGTCCTGCTTCTTCCAGAACTTTAATAACGAAGTATTGTTGTGCTGTAGCTCTTTGAAAGGCTAATCCCTTACCTTTGAGGTCAGCTATTGTCTTGATGGAAGAGTCTTTCTCCACTACAACAGCTGTTGCCTCACCAGTTCCAGGTTTGCTGCTAGCAACATAAACAAAAGGTACACCAGATGCTTGAGCAAAGATAGGCGGAGTTTCACCCACAAAACCGAAATCTACACTTCCCACATTCATTGCTTCTAGAAGTTGCGGCCCAGCAGCAAATTTTGACCATTCGACTTTAATCCCTAGTGGAGTTAAACGTTTTTCTAACACTCCTTTAATCTTGAGTAGATCTCCGGCAGTCATATAGCCCATCTGTAAGACTTTTGTCTTGGTGCTATTAGAGGCGTTAGCTGCTTTTGCTGGTGTATTTGGCGCTTTACAACTGACTAAAGTTGTGGATAATGTGAATACTCCACCTACTAAGAATAGTAGAAAGTAATTGAATAGCTTGAAGTGAGATTTGCTGGATATTTCTACCATAATGCACTAGTAATTGTTGAATATTGTTGTTTTTTCAGCACAAAATGTTTGCCCTTTGTGGTAATGAAAATCGGCTGAAAAGTTATATTAAAGTTGTAGCTGATTAATTCAATTAAGCAGCTTTACAAATGGCGGATAATGCAGATAGACTATTATCTACTGTAAGTCGATAGGATTAGAGTATTTTGCATTTGCACGGATATTATCATAGACTCTTTGAAGAATCAAGCAGCAGAACAAACGTTAAGTAGCTAATGGCAAGACTCAGTTAATATAGCGGTTCCCATTCAGATGCGGTACAACATTATATCGCCAGGTGTAGGGGCACGGCACTGCCGTGCCCCTACAGGTGTACCTCAGTAGGTCGGGAAACGCTATATTTCCAAAAAGCATAGACAAATATCTCATGCCCTTTGTGCGCCGGGAATAACCCCTACAGGGCGAACTACAACGCCCCCTATCCCTAGACTAAACGCTGTCGGGATTATTTTTCTCAAATATATTCTAACTACCATTCACATCAGCATGAATCAATAAACCATTTGGGCTAAAAATTAATCAAACTAATTCAACATACTCAATAATTGTTCCATCAGGATGCAGAACTCGCATATTAACTCCGGTAGGGACTTTGTTTGGTTCTGTCAGAATTACTGCGCCTTGCTGAGTCAGTGCTTCTCGAAAATCATTGAGTGAGTCAACGAGAAATGTGGCGTGTGTAGTTTTGAATGGAGAGAGTGCTTCAGCTGAACCGGCAATTAAAAGAATAGAACCGACGCCAGCCAGTTCCAACTCAGCTTCGGAATATTGAAACCACAACCAGCATTTTTCTGTAAATAGGTTTTCATAGAAAGCGATCGCCTCATCCAAGTCTATGGGACTAAGATAGACTCTAGTTAGTACTTTAAGAATTTGCATTGCAACCTGTCTATTAGGCAGCCATCGTATTTGGTCGTGCTAGGAAATTCGGGTATTGTTTACCCAAAGGACTACCTTGGAACCCTTTCCAACGCAGTGGCCGTTTTCGAGTGGTAAATTGTTACCTTTGAAAAAGGTTTTCTACTCTGTGTTCACCTAGCTAAAGATAACGTTACTCGCTATCACTCAAAATGCATTTCATTTCTACACCTTTAGCCCTGCCTTAGTCATCTGTATAGTTATTACGAATATATATACATGATTAAGTATCAGTACCTAATTTGGGTACCATCTAATATTATATGTTACAAATTTACTATTTATGACTGTTGATGATACCCCACTATACTAAAATATTGCTCAATTCTGAATTCTTAATTTTGGATTATTCTTCAATATTTTAATAAATGTATTTAGAGTTGTTTTATATTTCTCTCCAGCTACCGAGAATAAATCATTATGATTAGCCTGCTCAACCCACAAAGAGAGTTTTTGTGATGATGCAGTAGCAAACAATTTTTCTCCATGAGAAAAAGGGATAATTTCATCAGCTTTTCCATGTACTACTAACACAGGACAATTAATCTTTTTAATTTTGTCAATATTAGAAAATTTATCAAAAGGTAAAATCCGATATGGTATTATTACTTGAAATGCTGAAATAAAAGTACTTTCAATAATTAAACCTGCAACTGGTCTTTGGGCTGCCAAGTTGACAGCAGAACCACCCCCAACAGAACGCCCCCAAACTATAATTTTTTGTGGTGAGATTTTTAAATCTTTTGTCAAGTAGTTGTAGGCCGTATCAATATCCTGATAAGCATTATTTTCTGTTGGGATTCCTTCACTTGTACCATAACCACGATAATCATAAGATAAAACACTAAAACCCCAAGCGTATAATTGCTCTAGGGTTTGTTTGATATTACCTAAATCTTCTGCATTACCGTGAGCATAAAGAATAGTATACTCAGCTTGAGGGTTAAACAAATATCTAGCAGAAATTTTTGTATTGTCATTACTTTTCAATTGGATAATTTCCTCACTATCGTTATAACTAGAGGATTGGGGGAGAAAAATCATGCTGTCTGCTCTGAAATAGACATATACACCAAAAAATATATAAATAAAAACTAGAGATTTCATCAATCTAGTCCAAGTTAAATCGCCGATTATTATTTTTAGTAATTGTTTTCTATTCATATTTAATTTTGTCCATAAAATGTATTTCAATAAGTATCAAAATTTTATTAAACGTAGACGCTTTGCGGTGAGAGGGTCGCAGTCTTGGCGGTTTCCGTCGATTCCAACCCCCCGAACTCGAAGGGCTTGCCGTAGGCTACCGCCTTCTCTACGAGAGGCTTCCGCCAACGCGCAGCGTCTCGTAGAGAAGAACGCCAAGGAAGAGAAGGGTAATTAGAAGAGTGCAAGTGGAGAGAAAATTGGTATTACAAGAGGGCTGATAATTTCTTATTTACATGTTTCCCCATTTTTGAGTCAGGGTAACAGATGTGGTGTAAAATAGCGACCGAGCTAAGCTAGGCGATCGCACTCAACAACCAGTATAGAAATGTTTTGGCGATCGCGTTGGCTCGAATATGTACAAATAGAGGTCATCTGACCTGTTTAGATTGCTGGGAGTAGGGCATGAAAGAAGATTTTATCCAGCTGATTTGGTCACGGAATTGAGAAAAACATTAATCTGCTTGTATTCAAGATAGGCACTCACCTTATTGGCCTGGACTTGAAACATAAAACTTAAAATATGTTTATTATCCTTTAAAATCATTTGCAGAGATTTAGGTACTAAATATGGCTGATATTGTTGATATTGCTGTTAATGCTGAGTCTTTCAAAACACTAGTAGCGGCTGTACAAGCTGCTGGTTTAGTAGAAACATTAAAAAGTCCCGGACCTTTCACCGTCTTTGCTCCCAATGACGATGCTTTTGCCAAGTTACCACCCGGAACCATTCAAACTCTGTTACAAAATATTCCTCAGCTAACGCGGATTTTAAAATATCATGTCGTTTCCGGAAAGCTCTTAGAGACTGATTTGGCACAACTTGGTACGGTGAATTCTGTCGAAGGTTCACCGATTAAAATTAGTTCTTCTGATGGTTTTGAAGTTAAAAATGCCACAGTTTTGGCAGCAAATATCGAAGCTGATAATGGTGTAATTCACGTTATCGATACAGTGATTTTGCCCGGTTAATTCAGTCAGGGTGGGCGTTTCCCACCCTAATTTATGGAAAATTTTGAGGATTCATTAGGATTCACTATTGTTACTATAAGAACTTAATTGAATTGTTTAAATAATGTTAAATTTTGAATTTTACTACTCTCGATATATGCTAAGGTAGATTTAGTTATTTAGAAATAATTTACATTAAATTATAAGTTTCTAACATTATCCCCAGGATCTTGATGTTCGATTTCAACACCTTAGCTGAGTTCTCTCGCGCCAACTGCGTGACTATTTGTACATTTCTTGTACCAGCAAATTTGTTGGTGACAATTTTGACAATGGTTCTAACGGCACTACGTCGCCCATCACACCAAATCTGGCAGTCTGCGGCAATTGCCAGCTTTTTCGCTTCCGTGATGATCTTGCACGTATACACTTGGTTTCTGATTGGCGTGGTGATGGCTCCTACTTATATCTTGATGTCTTTAGCAATCAGCTGTTTGCTGACTAATTTGGCAGCAATTATTTTTCACAGACGCTACGGTAACAGCACTAGTCTTTCCAATAATGCCTAATATTTTTTGTCATTTGTCCTTTGTTTATCCACCAATTGACTAATGACTAAACCGATTGTTTGGGTACATGGAGACTGCCTCACTCCATATAATCCCGCGTTACAAGAATACCCTGATGCCCCTGCTATTTGGGTTTGGGACGATGCTTTGATAGAGGAATGGCAACTCAGTCTTAAACGCTTGACGTTTATTTACGAATCTTTGCTAGAGTTACCTGTTGTCATTCGCCGTGGGAATGTAGCGGAAGAAATTTCGGCTTTTGCTAAAGAACAGAAAGCAGATTTAGTGGTGACAGTAAATAGTCCGAGTCCCCGGTTTGATGATATCTGCAATCAAATTGAGCGTTCCATAAAAGTGGAAGTGCTAGAGGTGGAACCATTTTTTGATTATGATGGCTACATTGATTTGAAACGGTTTTCGCGTTATTGGAAAGTGGCTCAAAATTATGTTTTTGAGTAGGTTAATTGTAGAACTGTAGTGTATGGCGATCGCTAAAGGCTAGATTCCTGACTTATTTGAAAGTTGGGAATTTTGTTGTTTAGTTACAAGACTGCCTCAAACTTTTATGGTCTTCCGGATGAGTCAGAAAATAGTCTTGGAGCCATTGAGATCCTCGTGGGAGTAAATCATCTAATTTCAAACTTCAGCAAATAGACCCTCACTTGTACTTGTTACTTCCCGCTAAAAAACAATTAGTGGCGGAAAACGATGATATTTCCCCAAAGGATTTTAATGCTCGATTAAGTGTTACCTTACCAGAAGATAGTGTCTATTATCTGTTGGCGAACACCTTTGAAGCCGGAGAATCTGGTAGTTATAGCTTACGAGCCGCCATATCTCAGAGGTAATTTATAGGATAATTCTGAATTCAGGAGTCAGAATTCAGAATTACAATAGGCTCTGTGCTTAGTTTTGAGATGTAGATAGTGTACTTCACGCTTCTTTAAATCTGCTGAATAAAGGCAGGCAATTCAAAAAAGCAGAAAATTGAAAATCAGCTTTTGTGACATGAAAAGCAGCTTTTGTGACATGAAAAGCAGCTTTTGTGACATGAAAAGCAACTTTTGTGACATGAAAAGCAGCTTTTGTGACATGAAAAGCAACTTTTGTGACATAAAAAGCAACTTTTGTGACATGAAAAGCAGCTTTTGTGACATGAAAAGCAGCTTTTGTGACATGAAAAGCAACTTTTGCGATATGAAAAGCAGCTTTTGCGATATGAAAAGCAACTTTTGTGACTCCTATATTAATTGCGTGAAAAAACTGACCCTCACCTGGAAAAGACCAATTCCCTATTAGCTACTCCCCACACACACAAATCAGGTTGATGCAAAATATGAAGTCTTCAACTTACTGACTGCCTTCTCATGCTAAATTACAATAGCTTGGGGTTGGGAAACTCCGGTGAAATTCCGGGACTGTGCCGCAACTGTGATGGGATCGCCTAAGTCAGAATGCCAACTCTCAGGATGTCCTCAAGACACACTCACCGTCTACTCCCTGCGTCGCACGGGGAAGGAGTTCTAAATTTGCTTTCTCGATTTGCCACTTGTCCTGGCTTGTTTTATCCTACACCCGCCGAAGATGGTATACTATCTCGCATGAGAATTCCAGGCGGGATTATTAATAGCGAACAGTGCCGCGCCATCGCAGATATAGCAGACCAGCACGGCGGCGGCTATGTAGATGTGACTAATCGAGCTAATTTGCAAATCCGCGAAATCCGCACTCCGATCAATTCTCAAGTTCTCAACCACCTACAGGATATCGGACTCGGTTCTGGCAATACCGATGTAGACCACATCCGCAATATTATGACCAGCCCAACTGCTGGTATCGACCCGCAAGAATTAATTGACACTCGTCCTTTTGTTCAAGCTTGGGATAATTATCTTGCTGCACATCCGGCGTTATCGGCACTGTCAGCAAAATTTAGCGTTTGCTTTGATGGTGGTGGAATAGTTCAAGTGAGCGATCGCCTAAATGATATCCTATTTGCTGCTGTCTTAGTCGATGGTAATGTTTACTTTCGCCTCTATCTGTGCGTAGGCCCAAAGGGACAACCACCCAGCGATATGAAAATTTTGTTACGCCCAGATGATTGTTTACCGATCTTGGCAGCTTTAACAGATGTCTATCTAAATCATAGTGATATTAATCATCAGCGTCGCCTACGTTTGAGAGAATTATTAAATACTTTGGGTTACGAAAATTATCTTCAGGAAGTCCAGCAACGTCTACCTTTTCCTCTTTTTTGCAGTGAAATATCCCCAGTTGCACAGAAAATAGATACTAAATATCAGCATCTTGGCATCCATCCCCAACGCCAGAAAGGATTATTTTACATTGGTGTCGTCTTACCTCTTGGACGAGTTGAGAGTAGACAAATGCGGGGTTTAGCAGATTTAGCAGCAAAATACGGCAGTGGAACTCTCAGGTTAACCCCCTGGCAGAATTTACTCCTAACAGATATTCCTCAAGAACGGCTTACCGATGTTCAAAATCAAATTACTCTCTTAGAATTAGATTCCTCACCAAGCAACATCAAAAGTGCATTAGTAGCCTGTTCTGGTAACAAAGGTTGTGCCGCTTCTGCCACCGACACCAAAAATCATGCCTTGGCATTGGCAGAATATCTTGAAACTCGCCTCACTCTCGAACACCCAATTAATATCCACTTTACTGGTTGCCAAAAATCCTGCGCCCAACATAGCCAAAGTGACATCACCCTACTCGGCGTCAACTTTGAGGCAGACAACCAAACAGTCGAAGCCTATCACATTTATCTAGCTGACACGAACAGCACTCAGAAATTCGGTCGTCAACTATACCAGAATGTCACCTTCCCCGAACTACCCGCATTAATAGAACAAATCCTACAAATGTATAAAGTTCAACAGCAAAACTCCCATACCCATTAACCCAGCCCAACCCCATCTAAATCTCTAACTCTCTGTGCGCCTCTACGTGCAAATTCATCACTCCCCACCATGCCCGACTACATCCGAGACGCCAACGAAATTTACCGCAATTCCTTTGCCATCATCCGGTCAGAAGCCAACCTAGATGTGCTGCCTCACGACGTAGCAAAAGTTGCTGTACGTCTTATCCATGCCTGTGGAATGACGGATATTGTCACTGACTTGGGATATTCACCAACAGCAGTGCAATCAGCAAGAACAGCACTAGCAGCAGGAGCACCAATTCTCTGCGATTGCCGGATGGTTGCCGATGGTGTCACCAGGCGGCGCTTATCTGCAAACAATGAAGTTATCTGTACCCTCAACTATCCTGAAGTCCCAGATCTTGCCAAAAGCCTTAATACTACAAGGTCAGCAGCAGCTTTAGAATTATGGCGATCGCACCTTGAAGGGTCAGTAGTCGCAATTGGCAATGCCCCCACCGCCTTATTTAGACTATTAGAAATGCTCGACGAAGGAGCGCCAAAGCCTGCTATAATTTTAGGCTTTCCAGTGGGTTTTGTCGGTGCAGCCGAATCGAAAGCCGCATTGGCAGCAGATAGCAGAAATGTACCATTTTTAACATTACATGGTCGGCGCGGTGGCAGTGCGATCGCCGCCGCCGCAGTAAACGCCTTGGCAACGGAGGAAGAATAATGAATACTAAAGGTCGTCTTTATGGAATTGGTGTCGGCCCGGGCGATCCAGAATTATTGACTCTCAAGGCGCTACGGCTATTACGTGCAGCTCCTGTGGTAGCCTATCAATCAGCCACAGATAAACAGAGTATTGCTAGAGCGATCGTCGCGCAATATCTGACTGGGGATCAAATCGAGGTATTATATCACCTACCCCGCGCTTTGGAACCAGAAAAAGCCAAGTCCATTTACGACAAAGAAGTCGAACCAATCGCCGCTCATTTAGCAGCAGGTCGAGATGTCGTAGTGTTGTGTGAGGGTGACCCCTTTTTCTATGGCTCCTTCATGTATCTGTTCACGCGGTTATGTGGCGAGTACCAAACAGAAGTTGTCCCCGGAGTTTCCTCACTGATGGCTTGTCCAGTAGCTTTGGGTGTACCTTTCACTTACTACAACGATATTCTCACCGTCCTACCTGCCCCACTGCCAGCAGAAGAACTAACTACACAATTATTGATGACCGATGCAGCAGCAATTATGAAACTAGGTCGTCATTTTACCAAAGTGCGAGACGTTCTGCATAAATTAGGGCTAGCATCGCGGGCAAGATATATTGAGCGGGCAACAACAACACAACAACGCATTCTACCCTTAGATGAAGTCGATCCCGCAGAAGTCCCGTATTTCGCAATGATTGTGATCCCAACCAAAAATCGACTATAGAACTTGTCGAATTCACGTTCCAATTAGAGTCAGTTGACAGGAGCCAAAAAAGTCCTTCAACGATTCGGTCGCCTGCATCGCTTACATCCAATTTGCATAGATTGAGGATATCAGGAAAAATAATCTTTCTTTTGTCACTCTAGGCAGAGGAAAAAGAAAGTTAAGAGGGAAAACAGCAACCGGCAATGTAAAGAAAAACCTTTCCCCCTTCCCCTTTTCCCTTTGCCCTTTGCCCCTTCCCCTTCCCCCTTCCCCTTCCCCCTTTACCCAAAACCTAATTCTGGGTTCAAAATTCTTAACCGATTAGTATTGCGACTGGCTTAATTTGACTTGCTACTTCTCTTAACTCCAGCCCAAACGGTAAGCGGTTGTCCGACTTGCTTGTAGAGCAAACTCTCTAAAATCACACCATTATTATTGGCTGTCAGAGTTTTATTTGGCTGACGCAGAGATTCATAGAAACCGTTGTACCAACCATCTTTTGATTTGAGGTTGGTTTGGACGAAATCAAATAAATTACGCGTATAAGCAGTGTTATAAAGCACATGCCAACCTATTGATGCCTTAGCACTTAAAAAGCGCAAATCATTACGCTGTTGTCGAGTATCTGTGATGGTAGCCCAAGGTTCTCCGTTAACGAACAAACTGCTGTAAACAAAGTAAGGAGGGCGGTCTAAGTTGTCTTCGGTAACGGCAGTTAATTGTTTTGTGGCTTGATAGCGAGATTCTTGAGCAGCTAAAATTCTATCGGCGTAGGCTTTGGGTAAAGCTTGAAACCCAGTTTCAATACCATCTAATATATAAGGTTCGCTCAAAACGTAGTTATTAGCTTCAGATTTTTTATAGTCACGTTTGTCGTAAGGAATTCCTTGTCCGTAAAGATTTACAAAGGCAGTATTCGATTGGTAATCCAAGGCTTTTTTAACATCCAAGCCCCAAAGTTGCAGACCATAGGCAGCATAGTTCTCGTAGCCCAACCGACCTTCTTGGTTGTATTGTTCTTTACCTTTGATGACGCTAGTACCGTACATTCGCCCATTTCTGGTGAGACGCTTGACTTGCCAATGTTTCCAAACGTCCCTGGAAAGTGATCGCATTTCGGGATACTTTGCACCAACAATCTTCAGCCAGATTGCCATCCGCCCCAAATCAATGGCAGACCAACCAATTTCTTCCCGTTTTTCTAGTTGACCATAATTAACAGGTATCAGGGTTTTTGGATTGTAGACCTTGTTGGGTAGTTCTTCTTTGTATAAAGGCAGAGATGCCAGTGTTTTCAACATTTTGGTCATTTTGGCTTCAAATTCCGCCGCAGGCACGATATTGAGTTCTCTAGCACTAACTAAAGCGGCGATCGCTGCTGCCTGATCCCACATAGTTACGGAGGCAAAGCTATCAACGGAATTAACTAAGCCAGTTTCGTTATTCCAGTTACGCTGGAAGTATGACCAAGCCTGACGAGCAGTGGCAATTTCTTCTTTTGTTAACGATCCTGCACCAGGAGCAACATAAGGAGTGATGGCTATCGTCAATTGGTTGGCAGCAATGGGTTCACCTGGTAAAACTACAGATGTAGCGTCAAGTTTGGCAATTGTTTCAGTTTCTTGAGCAGTAAAAGGAGTGTTTTGTATGGGTTCCTTTGGTTGTGATAGCTGCTCTGAAGTAGTTTGGGATGTTGATATTTCAGGTTTTTCTAGAGAATTCTGAGAAACTTGCCCAGACCAAAAATTAAAACCAGCGATCGCGATGACAGCAGTTGCCACTCCTCCTACGGAAGCGAGTATGGACAAGTTTTTAGGTGGCGGTTGAAAATCAGAACTCATAGGGATTAAAGCCTCATTTTATGAATTACAGTTGCTTGCGTAATCTCACCAGACTTTATTCTTCCCAATTTTGAAATCTGATTAACTTAATTTTCCATAACCCAATAAATACGGTGATGCTCAAACAGAAGCAAGTGTAATTAAAATTACATATCTGATAAATTAATCTCAGCGACGACCTTTAAAGGGATTGATATAAAGTTGGTCTTGGCATTCCACCCCCACCTCAAACTTGCAATCTGAGCGGGGATAGGCAATGCAAAGTAAAACATAACCCATTGCTTGCTGTGCAGATTTAAGGGCGATCGCCCCAGACTGATCGACTTTACCCTCAATTAGACGCGCTGCACAAGTAATGCAAGCACCGTATCTACAACCCACGGGTAAGCGCAAACCCATGGCTTCTACAGCATCTAATATGTACTGACTTTCCGCCACTTTTACAACGAAGTTATTGCGATTAACAAGTTGCACTCGGTAACTTTTCATGGCAATTACAGCAATTTTTAGAACGTTATCAAGAAGTAGAGCAAACACTATGACCACATACGTCAATCTTGGAAAAGCATTGATGCCTTAGTGCCGCGTCTAGAGACAGATTTAGGACTTACGCAAAAACTCTCTGAAACTCTTATTCCTTTGTGTCCTTTGTGTCCTTTGTGGTTAGTTTTTTCATAATTTTGCGTAAGTCCTGAGATTATAAACATTTGCCCTTTATGGCTATGGGGTACTGTCGGGTGGAGCGCTAGCAGATCTTTACAGCAGAGGATGAGGAAGGAGCCGCAGGGGGCTGTGGCTGCTAGGTCGATCTCACCCGAAAAATTGCCAAATGTTCTTCGCCTTTGCGGTTGACGATGGAATCCTTGGCAGCTTTAAACAGGATGATATCGAAGTAGGGTGAAAAGCTATCCAAAATTGCCTGTGGCTTGACGCCAAACGGAGGCCCATCTAACCGACTATGGGTATAAAAAATGGCAATTAGTTGACCATTAGGACGTAGTAAGTTTTTGACAACCTGTACATATTGCGATCGCAACGTTGGATCGATGGCACAAAAACAAGTATGTTCTAATACGTAATCAAAAGTATGTAGAAACTCTGCTTCCAATTCAAAAATGTTGCGTTGTAAAAATTGAACGTTCAGTTCTCGTGCTTTGGCAATAGTAGAGGCACGCGCAATCGCACTGTCAGCAAAATCAAACCCAGTGACATCAAACCCTGCTGTTGAAAATAACATCGCATCCTGTCCGCTTCCACAGCCTAGAACTGCCATTCGTCCTGGCTTGGGAGCTTGAGCTGATGCCAGAAGATTAATAAAGGGTGGAGCCGGACAGCCCAAATCCCAAGGATCTCGATGTTCTTGATACCGTTTTTCCCAAGCTTCAGCGCTGAGGTCAATCATGATTGAATTCTCAAACAGCAACAATTTCCCTTACTTGTCATATCATGTTCGTCCGTTTAAAGACTTATCATTGAGAGGGCAGAGAAGCAGGAGGTAGGGAGCAGAGGGGAAAAGGCTTTTGGGATTTTTGCACAGATGCGGTAATCAGAACTGATTACCCCTTCAACCGAAGATTATATGACACATGGATCGCCAAAAAGCTTATCTAGTAACTATTTGACAATCCAAAATCTAAAATGGTTAGATTAAATCCAAATATCTGAAGTGCAATCACCGCCAGGATAGCGCATCTCATGGGCACGAGAGGGGCCTGCTGGTTCTTTGCCAAAGTCAACGTAGAAGTCTTCGTTGATTTTTAGTCCGCCGTTTTCAGTGTCGCAGTCAATCTGTAATAAATATGAGCCAGTCTTAGACAAATCAGGATAAAACTGATTATCCCAAGTGCTAAATAGGGAATTCGTCACATAAAGCCGTTTACCATCCAGACTCAGCTGTAGCATTTGCGGCCCACCAGCCAATTTATGACCTTGAACTTCACCACTGTTACCTAACAAACCACCACACCAAACTTGACCAGTGAGTCGAGGATGGGCTGGGTCAGTGATATCATATTGGCGGATATCTCCATGCAACCAATTGGAAAAGTAAATATAGCGATCGCACATTGAAATCAAGATATCAGTAATCAACGATGGCACTGGTATCGGCCAGCCTTCCACTTCTACCGAAGGTATATCAATTACTTTCTCTATTTGCCAATGACCGTTTGGTTTGTGCCAATGCCAAACATTACTGCTGAGTGCTGCGGCGACAAACCCATGAGTGCTATCGGGGTTATGGTGAAAGCGCAGTTCTAAGGGAATTAATCCTTCTTGTGCTAAATCAAAACTTTGGATAATTTTCCGTGTTGACCAATCCCAAAAATGTATCTGATGACCATAGTTATCAGCTGCTATGTCGTTGAGGTCAAAACCAGGATAATAGGTTTTGGGTGCAGCCCACTCACTGCTCACCATCACGTTATGACGCGGCTGATACCAAAAGTCATAGTTAAACCGCATGGCATCGGCTTGTTGTTCCCAACGTCCAGCAATCTCAAAATTCTCATCCAGTAACAAAAAGCCACCAGGACCATTCCCCTGGCTGTCGCCCAGCATGGAAATCATTACATGACCATCTGCTAGGCAGTGTACTGTGTGAGGAGCTGTTAAATTTGTTTTCTCTTGAATTTCTTGTGGTTCAATAACTTTGTGCAGTTTTGGCGCTTTGGTATCTGCTGTATCAACAATATAGATGCGGCTAGAACGTTGTCCAGGTATCACACTAAATCTGCGGGATTTACTGGCATCGCCATGACAAGAGCTACAAGCATTCCAGCCAAAGTGATGTAATTCATCGCCAATGTAAGGCATAGGTAGACGATGAATCACTTGGGAGTAAGTCGGCGAATCGGGGTCAACGTCTACAGTGGCAAGATAATCTGGTTCTTCGATACCACTACCAGTGTAGAGAGCGATCGCATAAAGCACCTTTTCTCTTTGAGCCTTGGTGGCTGCTTCTGGAGAAGCGTAGCCAGGGCCGCAGCAAGCATGAGTCATGGTTTTACACCTTACAATTACAACAAGTTTACAACAAGCGTCGATCACGAATAAAAACCAAAATTACTGCCCAAGAACCTAACGCGACTTTGACTGCAACCAAAATATAGCGGTTCTTGTTTGGACGCAATACACTTTGACCTCTCTCCTAAAAGGCTACCGTGTACACACAAGTCTTTTAAAGTTGCTGTGTAACGTAGGGTGGGTTAATTTTTGCAGGTCGATGCAACAAAGGTGCAGGTCGATGCAACAAAG